>JASJDS010000195.1 GCA_030065055.1 Calothrix sp. MO_192.B10 | reverse complement strand
GGAATTGCACCTACACGAATAACAAGTTGTCAAGGTACAAATTCGGAATGTTTTAACATTCCTTGTGTACTACTCGCCGCCAATCCCTGAGTATTATTACTCATTTCTGGCGAACGGGTCGCACCTGGCATAAATGCACGGGGATTCTCAAAGGATGTTACAAAGCAGGCTTAAGCCGTGCTTTTCCACCCTTCTTCCTGCTTCTTCGACTCTTAACTAGACCGTTTCCAGTCCCCGTCAGACCGTCTCCACAGGCAATTTGCTCCACGCTGCGTCCCAGCGCGTTGACCCCTCTGTTGCGGATCACTTGTGCGGCTGCTACATCTCGATGTGTTGTGTAGCCGCATTCCGGACAAAAATGAATCCTGTCTTTTAACTCTTTTTTTCCAGTGTGGGCATTGCATTGAGGACAAACTTGAGATGTGTAGTCTTTGTTCACTTTGGCGAAATACACTCCACGTTTCCAACATACCCATTGCATGATTGAAACAAATTGCCCAAATCCAGCATCAAGGGTGTGCTTACAGAACATCCCTTTAGCCCACACACGGAAATCAATGTCTTCAACAAAAACCATTCCTGCCCCGTCGCAAAGTTTATGAGCTAACTTAAAATGCCAGTCTTTACGAGTATCACAAATGCGTTGATGCAATCTTGCAATCTGACGATTTAATTTGTGACGATTGCTTGATCCTTTCTGTTTTTTCTTTAACCTACGTTGCAGCAGTTTCAGCTTGCGGTGTAGGGTTTGAAGAAATCTAGGACGTTCAATTAAGGTACCGTCAGAAGTTGCAACAAATTTGTCCAATCCCAAATCTAATCCCACAGGATGCCCAGCACCAACAGTGTCAGGAACGTTGGCATTACATTCGAGGGTAAACATCAAGAAATACCCAGATGCTTTGCGAACAACACGAACCTGTTTGATTACAAAACCGTCAGGTATTTCGCGGGACTTCACATACTCCATCCACCCAATTTGAGGTAACTTAATTTGATTGCCCTTCAATATCTCTCCTTTCCCAAGCTGAGGATAAACATAAGAACGCATTCTGTACCGATTTTTGAAACGGGGGAATCCCATCCCCTTGCGTTGCATATCAATAAATGCTGTCTCCAGTTTCCTTAATACCTGTTGCAGTACTTGAGCATTAACAGTTGTCAGTTCTGGATACTGTTTTTTAGCTTGGGTTAGAGATTTAGCTTGCCTGTTGTAGTTTGGGTAAGGTGCGTCTGCACCAATGATGTACTCGGAGGCTATTGAACAAGCGTTAACAGGTGACTTTCGAGAATTTAGCCAATCCTTGCGTTCACCCAGAGCAAAATTCCAAACTTTGCGACATACATCTAATGTATGTTCGATTACTTTAATTTGCTCTTGTGTTGGATTGGCTTTATATTCGTAAGTTAAAGTTAACACTGTTTATCACCTCCTACAAAATAATATCATATTTTGTAGGAAATGTTCACGTAAAATGTAAACAAAGGGCTAAAGCCCTTTGAGTCGGGTTTCATCCCCTCGATAAATCGTAGGGGTTCTCACCCTCCCATTATGTTTTGATAGGATTACTATTTGATTTTTGTTGGCGTAGCCTGCGCTTGCGCTTAAAACACGTAGGGTGTGTTACCGCGCAGCGTAACGCACCATCCGGTAATATGGCGGGCGTGCGGAGTCGGAGTACTGTTAGCATAACGTAGCCTACAAGTACCTAATTTTATTCAACAATCAAACCGGATTCCCATAGCATAAAACTTAATTTTTTGTGTCCTACCCTATCCTACGGAAAGCTACTTCGTGTCCTTTGCGTCTTTGTGGTTCATACTTCATCCCTTTATTCAGCAACGCCTTGCTCAACAGCAGTGGGAGTAAAGCGAATTTCTATCCTGCGCCTATCAATTTCAGAATTACGTTTAGGAGGAGCGTAATCTCCTTGAGGTAGAAAAAGTTGTGCCGCAGAATAAGGACGGAATTTTAAACCTGTTAATTTACCTTGGCTTTTTTGTATATTCTCAAGTGATTTTACAACAGCCAATGCTCGCATCAACCCCAAATCAGCATTAGAACCTGGTTGGAGACTGCTAATAGGTTCTTGTCCTTGAGCTACTTTTTCTAAAATTTCATCTAAATTGCTAGAATTTCCAAGATTTAATTGTCCATCAGTATGACCAATTACATCAATAATTGCATAGTCGGGATATTTTTTAGCATAGTCTTCAATTAGTTTAACTAACTCAGTTTCGATAAATTTACGCAATCCTGGTGATAACTCTGCACTACCAGATTCAAACTTTCGTGCTGGTGAATCTTGAATTACAATCGGGGGAGGAAAATTTCGATTTTCTACTTTTTGTTTTAGTCTTGCAAGTTCATTATTTTTTTGCCTGATATCCTTCTTTAACTTTGCTACCTGTTGATATAATTTAATAACTTCATCCTGACTAGAGTTAGAAGTTAATTGAAAAAAGGCAGACTTCAACACTGCTATTAACAAAAATAACAGTAGTATCATAAATGCATTAGACATAAGGTCTGTAAATGCAGACCAAACGTTTAGCTCTTCGTAATCATCAATTTTTTTCAGGCGTTTTGCCATATAATTTATTTTTTATTTAGTTAACTAATTCGATATATTCTTATTATTTTGAATATTGGTTTGTTTATCAATCAGTCTTCAAATTATTAATTGCCTCTGTAATTATACCTAATTGATTAATGCATTCTTCGAGTTTACTCATCAGATTCTGATAATTGTCGGTTTGTAGCCTAAGATTGCTATTTTCTTGTTCTGTTTGTTCTCTAATTACTGCAATCATACGTTCTCCTACAATTCGGTAACCTTCAATTATTTTCACATTGTTAGTTTGAAATAATTCTTCATAATCTACCTTAAAGGTATCAAACTTAATGCCAAATTGATTAAAATATCCTTGCATATTTTGCAAAAAAGTTTGATTAAAGTTAATAATTTTTTGGGTTAATGTATTAACACTTGATTCAACAGTATCTGAATGTGATTCAACATATGTTAATAACTGTGTTAAAGATTCTATGACACCATTTAAGCTATCGACTCTCTCTCCAACTCTTTGTTCTAAATTGTCAATTGTTTCACTGGATGTAGCAAAATTTTGAGCACCTTCACTCAACTGAGGAATAATTTCAGCTAAAGATGTTTGATTTGTCTGATGTAACTCTAATACTTGTATAGAAGTTTGATTGACACTTTTAATTTCTGTTACTAATCCAATTAATTCTTGACTGCAACTACTAAAACTTGATTCGACGGTATCTGTATATGATTTAACATATGTTAATAACTGTGTTAAAGATTCTATTACACTATTTAAACTATCGACCCTCTGTCCAATTCTTTTTTCTAGTTTATCGAGTTTATTACTATTTTTGGCAAAACTGTTCGCACCTTGCTTCAGTTGAGGAATAATTTCACCCAAAGAAGTTTGATTGCTTTGATGCAACTCTAAAACTTGCACGGAAGTTTGATTTACACTTTTGATTTCCGTTGCTAATATAATTAACTCTTGACTGCAATGCTTCATTTCCGTTACCGCTGTATCTATGGATGTTGCTGTTTCAGCTAAACTACCAGCAGATTGTGCAAATAGATTTTGTATATGAGCTAAATTTTCTGTAGCTGTGGACAATTTTTCAGGGAACTTACTTCTTTCAAAAGTGTCCGCAGCCTGTGTAAATATATTCGCTTTCGCAGTTAGTTCTTGAATGGCATGTTCAAATTCATTTGCAGCACCAGAAATAGTTCCAGCAGCTTCAGTAAAGCGTTGATAAACTTGTGTTGCTAATTGAGTGACTTCCCTATTCCCTTCAGCAATTTGTTTTGCGACATTTCCCATAGATGATTCAACAGCATCCCTCACAGTCACTCCGAATCTACTTAAAAATTCATCCTGCTGGGATACCATTCTATTAACGATTATATCAAGGCGACTAGCACCAGGAATTTGAGGCTGGTAAACATTATCTAAATAATCTTCTAGAGAACTAAGAAGTTTATATTTAGCAAGGCTGGTATTTCTAATAGAGTTAAAGACTGTTAAAAATGCACTGCATATAATAGCAGCTAAACTAGTAGTAAAAGCAATACTCATTCCTTGTAACGGCGTTTTTAATTCACTAACTAAACCGTTAATGTCGCTAGAATTAGTTTGATTAATAGTTTGACTCAGTGATGTTAAATTAATAGTAATGCCTAAAAAAGTTCCGAACAATCCAAATATAAGTAGTAAGTTGGGAAGAATGCGACAAAAGTAATCAATTTCTTCACAGGTAAAAATCCAAATCTTTTCTTGACTGTAAACTTGTTCTATTAATGCTGTTGTATTAACTTGCTCTAAATTTCTCCTAGCTTGTTGAAATCGTTGCTCTAAATCTTCAATAATTTTTGGTTGTTCTCCACGGGAGTCCCCCCTAATTAGTCGTCTGATACGTTTTTGCAAAAATACTAGGTGTTGATAAAGCTTTAATCGTAATAAAATAGCTGCAATGGCAGGAATAATTACGCATACAACAATGACAATAATTAAGTAATCTGGTATTGGTGGCATAATATTTTTATCAATAGGATAATTATTTGTTACAAAACTTTAACTAGATAGGGGAAGACGTTTGTATTAATATCGCAATCCCGAATCAGTAGTGAGAAAATACTTAACCTGAAAAAGTAACTTTTGAAACTCATTGACAACCTACTTTTGTGGCTAAAATTATATGTATTGCGTAATATATATAGGAATCCTAATTGATTTTTGAAATATACGTAGGGGAGCCAGCGCTGTTGGCGGGTTTCCCGACATAAGGCGACTGGCGTTGTGTTGTCGCGGAGCGCAACGCACCATTATATAAGGGTTTCGGTGCGTATAGCCCTTTGGGCATGGCTAAGTGCAAAGCACACGCTGCGCGTTAACGTAGTTCCTCTGTAAGAGGCACGCTAAAGACTAGCGTCATAACACACCCTACACCCTACCTAATTTTTTTCAATATTCAAACCGGATTCCTATAGTTCCAAGTCTAGTTTTATAAAGCACTTTATATATAACCGTATTTTCTCATAAATTATTTAGGATTGCTATACCAAGACTTAGGTGATTTTTAACAATAATTTTACCAATGACAAGGGCGCAAGCATTGCGCCCCTACTATGTATCTGTCATCGGACAAACATTGTAATGATATCCGTTGATGCTAACTAGTCAGTTCCTGTGATAATTTCAATTCTAGCAATTTCTTGAACACTCGTAAAATATGTCACAAAGGATATTGCCTAAAAATTTTCTGTTTTTCACGTTCGTACTCTTCTGGAGTCATCAAATCGTCAGCTAAATATTGTTTTAGCTTCTCCAATTCCAAACGGCGTTGGTAAAGATTTTCACTCGAATTAGTAGGAGAATCATAAATAATTTCTCCTGAAAGGAATTTATTCTTTAGAGTGTCTTGAGTGGAAGAAAAATCTTCTCTTGGAGGTGCTTTAAATCGTTCATCCATCCGGCGACGGAAACGATTTATAATTCCCTCTTTTGCTGTAATATCTGTGCTATTAGAATTACCAACTACTGTATTTTTATAAGGGAAATTGGCATGATTTGCTGGTAATTCATCAACTTCTTTGACAAATTGTCGCAGTTTTGGCAGATATTCGTTTTCCCAAAGTTCTCGTTGTTTTTCTATTTGAGAAATTGCATTATCTAAAAGTTTCTGTAATTCCATAGTCATATCTGTATGGTGGGCAAGTGTTTCCAAAGCTTGACTCCACTCATGATTAAGGGAAACTGTGTGAAAAATATCCCGTAATGCATCATAATATTGAAATTCTAATTCATGAGTTTCTGAATTTTCTCTCAGCAATTTAAATGCTAGACAAGGATAGAAAATGTCTTCCAATTCCTCAATCGTTCTCGCATCGGGAGGAATAATATCCGGGAAGGATGTATTATAGTCATTATGGAGGAAAGAGGTAGGAGAGTTTTGTTCCCGCAGGTAAGGGTTTCTCATTTTTTCTAAAGAACTAATTAGTCTGAGAGGAAACCCAGCATACTCATTCACAATTAAAATTTCATCATCAGATTGAGTCGCGTGGAAAACATTGCTGTCAATTGCCAAATCCTGGGAAAGTAAAGTTTTAAATTGTTGAACTTCTGCTTCATCAGTATCCTTAAATCCTACCAATTGACTACTATTACGCTTATCATGCCTAAAGTGAGGATCTTTCAATTTTAAAGGTAGCAAGGGTTCAGCTTCTTGCATAATTTGTGCCAAGCGTGTTGAACGTGCTGATAGGGAGTAGTTTTGCATAAAGCGTTTGATTACAGAGTTAACAATATTCACACTACGAGGTGCAAATAAGCTGTCAACTTTGATATCAATTTCTTTTTGTAACTGGTTAGGTGTAGTGCGTTCTCTATCTATAAAACTAGCCAAAGATTCTCCTCTTCCTGTGGGTTCTGTAATTGCAGAACTTGCTAATACTAATTGGCGACGAAAATCATCTTCTGGCAGCATATTTTGAAAACAGCGGTCAATATCTTCCATCTCAAAAATGGCTTCACCACTCATTTCATCAAAATCTAATTGTCTGAGATCGCTTTCTTGTTTTTCATAGATATTTTGTAATGTTTCAACCAAGTTATTAAAAGCAGCAACCTGGGTTATTCTAGCCTGTAAGTATTTTTGCAATTCACTCACAATTTCTAGGGTTTCTTGATGAACTGCTAAATCAAAGTTATGTTTAATTAATTCACTTACTTCCCGGAGACAAGTTCTTGCTTCTCCTTGAATCTGGCTATTTTTCGAGTTCAGTAAGGGAATACCGGGTTTATGCTCGATATCATCAATAATTTGTTCGGTATCACGCCATTTTTTATCTATATCTTCCAAGTATTTGATTCCACCAAAATAGGTGATTTGTTCCTGGAGATTACGTTGATAATTATTCATCTCGTGTTGGAGAGCATCGAGCCAATCACGACTAGTTTTAATTGAAAAAAATGGTTCAGTAGGAGTAAGTAAACGAGTCAAAAAATCATCAATATTTGTTTTTAACTCTTTGGTAATGGTTGGACATATTTGTTGCAGCCTTGTCAACCAAATTCCCCGAATACTTTCACTTTCACCAGGTTGTACTTTGCGGAATTGCTCTCGAAATTCTCTTGGTAATTGTTGACGCAGGGTATTCCTATCTTCCCGATTTTGACATTCAGAAATTAATCTTTCTAATTTATTTCGCCAAGCATTAATTGTACTACTAAAAGTCTTATTATTTTCTTGTATTGATTCCGCGAGTTTGTTAGTAATTCCGTCTTTTTTGGCTAAGTCTGTATGCCAGCGATACTGGATGAGGAATTGTTCTAGTACAGTGGTAGGATCTGGACTTTGACCTTCACCAATTAACCAGAATTTTACTAGGGCTAAACTCACATGATTTAAGGCTATTTGGACAATAGTATCCCGAGGGAAATAAATTGCTGATAGTCCAAAGGTTAAATAACGCTGTACATTTGGACGTGGATGCTTATCTATTTCAATCATCGGTTGCAAAAAATTATCCCTTTGACCTTTTACTACTGGTGCTAATTCACCGGAAAAGTCTAAAGCAATTTTATGGGCAATAACATTACACAACTTTCCTTGGGAAAGGATTTCATATTCTTCTTTTGTTTGACTAGATACCAAATAAGCGTAGTCAAATGGCGGACGCTGTTCTTGAACAATTACTAAATTTTGGATATCATAAAAGGCTTCAAACTTACTACTAGGAGTACTGTAATAATTTAATTCCTTGAGAGCCGCATAAGTATTAGCATTCATACTGGGAGTATTGCCATACAATTGTGGACTAATAACTAAATAGCCCACAATTTGAGAACTTTGCTCCCCATAAAGATGCCTCAAACTATAAGCAATATCCAAAAACATCCCACTACCAGTACCACCACAAAGGGAGCCAACCACAAAAATATTGATTCCTGGTTCTACTCTTAAACCTGATTTCAATAACAAGGGATCATGTCCTCGAGTGCGTCTTTCCGCAGTTTCAATTGCTGTTTGAATCTTTTGATAATTATGAAAAAAAGCTAACCTACCTACAGGTCTAATACCTTTCGCACCTTCTTCTACTGCTTTAATATCTCGCAGTAATTGTGGGGGAAACCATCTACCAATATGGTCATATGGTCCGTGACGGGTATATTCAGAACGCCGCTCTAATCCCTGCACAAACATGGTAACTTCATCAGAGGACATGGTGGCACTAACCTTTTCTGCTGACTTGAAACTGAGGTCAACGCCATGATAGGTACTACCCGTGCGAATACCTGTTACTTGAGTTGCTGCTTTATCTGTATCAATATGAATAAAGCTGACAATTGGTAGATTGCTTAAATCTCCATAACGGTCAACTATCAACCGTCTAATACGCATTAAAACATCTCTTCCTGTACCACCCAATCCAATACAAATTGTCCGATTGATACCTCTGTATTGCTGCTGATTTACTGATGTTTTTATCATATTTTACTATCCCTGTATCACTATTTTTTTATTTTAATAACTATTTCATATTCACGGTTATAAATATCGGGACAATTAATCCGAAATCGATGACTAGATATAACTATACGAGATTCTATTTTTCGTCCATTCAAATAAATCGGAGCTAAATTTGTTGGTTCTAAATATAGTTTTTCTCCTTTTCTTACTAAATAAGCTCTAACTTCTTCCCCCGGACAATCAATAGAATCAATGCAACTAGGGTCATATTCCCCAATAGCAATACGCTTATTATTTGGTAATCGACATTTTTGGTCTTCTGGATTTACCGTGACTTCAAAATCAACGATTAATTCCCATTTTTGTTGCGATCGCCATAATTTTATGACACCATAAATAGCACTTACTAATATTAGAAATAAGATTAATCCCGGTAGCCACAATTGTTTAATTAAATAAGGATTAACTAAACAAGTTTCTTCACCTCCTGGTGCTGGGGTACAAAATTCTTGTACCATAGGAGCTATATCAACTACCGTCAGTTTATATTCTTGATTATCCTTGGTAATAATTGATAGCGATCGCTCCTGAATTGGTAAAGCTTTAATCCAAGCCTGTCGCCGATTACTTTCTGGGGAGTCCGCTCTGCGAAAAGGACTACTAGCTGGTGTTTCCACCCAGACATCTGAGGTAATTCCCGGTTGTGTAAGTAGAGGTGCATCAGTAACCCACACAATTGACTGTGGCTTAATAGCTTGATTGCGTTGGAGGCGATTTTGATTTAACTGAGCAATACCTTGATAAATTATTAACTCCGCTCGTTGAATATCTGTGTTATAAAGGGTGAGATCAGAATTTAAAGGTATGGTGGCTAGTATTTTATCAACATTGTTTTTATTTTGACTATTAAACTTAATCGGTCTTCCCAATGGATTAGTAGCCGATGTAACATTTGTTAAAATGACATCTCTAGCAAAGGGAACAATATAGACAGAATCCCCTGGTTTTAGCGTATCTTCCACTATCTGACGCAAACGGATACGACCTTCATCGTTTAAGCCAACGCTTTCAGTCAAATCGATCGCCAAAACAACATCCCGTCCACTAAAATAGGAAACTAATTCTAAGCCAATTTTTTGCGTAGGAGATAGAGGCTGACGGCTTGGTACAACTGTTGCGGAATTTTCAGTCAAGACAGTTCAGCGAAAATAAAACTTACTACTTATATATTTTGATATAGATTTTTTGAAATTTACCGGATCAGTTAATTTACTTACAAATAGTTTACTTATAAGGTAATCTAAACTAAAAAATGAATAAAAATAAACAAAACAGAACAATTTGTAACAATAAAAAATAAATTAAATAATTAGTATAATTAACAACAAATAGGGTAGAGCGATCGCACTACCCTGACAACTAATTAACCTTTAACCCCACTACCAGTTTCCGTCGGCACAATATACCGTTGTAAACCTAGAAATACTAACAATACAGGGACAATAGAAATTACGGAACCAGCCGCCACCAAGCGCCAATCCAAGGAAAAAGTACCTACTAACTTGGATACACCTAGAGGAAGGGTATATAACTTTTCATCTTGAATTACTATTAACGGCCAAAGAAAATCACTCCAAGAACCAATAAATACAAAGATTGCTAAGGTAACTAAGGCAGGGCGAATTGCTGGTAACATAATGTGCCACCACAAACCCAATTCCGAACAGCCATCCATCCTAGCTGCTTCTTCCATTTCTTTGGGAACTCCCATGAATGCTTGTCGTAACAGAAAAATTCCAAAAGCATTCGCCAGATTAGGAAAAATGATTCCCCAGTACGTATTAGTCAACCCCAACTGCACTGTGAGAATATATAGGGGAATCATCACGATTTGAAAGGGGATCATAATCGTGGAGACGATGGCGATAAAAATCCAATCCCGTCCGATAAATGACAGTCTAGCTAAGGGGTAGGCAGCTAAAGCACATAAGATTAAATTCAAGCCCACCACCAATAATGCCACCAAGGTACTGTTCAACAGATATTGGGCAAAAGGGAGAGTTTGCCAAACTTTGACAAAATTCTCCAGGGTAGGTTCACTAGGTAACAACTGCGGTGGGGATTGGAAGATATTTTCCGTTGGCGACTTTAAAGAAGTACCTAACAGCCACAGTAGGGGAAATAGCATTCCTAGGGAAATTCCTGCTAGTAAGCCATACATCCCCAAAGTTCGCAGACGAAAATTGCTGGTTGCACGAGTCATCTGTTGGGAAGTTAAAATGTTGCAAACTTCATTATGGATGAATCCCAGCCACAATTAAAAGGAAACGGGGAACTGAACTCTTAATAGGTAACCCAGCCCTAGGGAGTTGAAAAAATCAGGACTTAGGCAGAAAACCAGTGTTTCTGCCTAAGTCCTAATAAAAATCAATTATCAACTAATTACCAATTAACAACTAACAATATTGTGTCACGTCCTCCCCACACTCATCAGCTAGATAGCATAAAGCACGGAAACGTAAACCAACAACCTCTTCATAAAGTGGGTTGAGCTTACACATGGGGGGAATATGAAACAAAGTCTTACCAAATAATTGTATGTCACGCTCAAAAGGACACTGTGCGGGTATCAATTGACACAGACGGCGTGCTAATTGGCGATCGCGTACTTGAATATTTTCTACCAACTGTCGCAAGGGTTTCAGTATTTGACCTAGAAGGGTAGGAGCTGGAGGGTGGAGTGAGTTGACTGCGGTGTTGCTAGCTTCTGTTTCATGTGTCCATACCCAGCTAGCAAAAAATATTCTTGATTTGGTATTGCGTAATACCTTCATACATTACTCCTCTATTTGAGTGAGGGTATTCATCTATCCGATGAATATCTACAACATGGCAATTACCTTGCCCGGAAAATTCTTTTTCTGACAGAGATCGAATCTCATTGTTCTCAGTAGCTACTTGGGTCAGAAGTTTTTGCTTACCACGTCAGGATAACCGCATTCTTTCAGAGATCGAAACAGTAATATCAATATCTTGTTCATATCTTGAAGTAGTTAAATTTTTCTTCAAGCCATCTATCCTAAGATAGATATTATTTTAATTTATATCTACCATCGGACAGAGGGTATTGTAACACATTGCAACATTTTTAGTAAATTTTTTATACCGAATTTGAGAAGTAGCAGCAAATACTGGTATATAGGGAGTCTGAAAAGATTCCTCTGTCTTAATCCCATGCTTTTTTCTCATTCCTACTACATGGGTATTTGGGAGCATCCCAATTTTTCAAAAATATACGGTAGTGGGAGCATCTTGCTCCCTTGATATATAAAGCGGGCAAGATGCCCGCACTACACATTTAAACATTTGGGATGCTCCCAGGTATTTTGCCTTCTCCTTTAGGGTGGCTATTGCCACAGTGTAAAGTTTAACATCCTTGCGGGAAGTCCCCCAGTGGAGGAACGGAACTGGGGGATGAGAGCAAGGGCAGGAACTTGATTGCAAAACGAATACATGAGAAAATATTCATAGCGAGGTAAATATCAGTAACAGAACCCGCTTGCTGCTAGGGATGATAACCTCCTCCTTTGTGAAAGCTACTTATCTACCCCTGAACGATACAGGTGGCGGCAGTATCCGGTGAACAGACATCGAAATCATTGTTAGGAGCAGTTGCCCAACCTTGATATCTGATCAACCTGCGGAGTTGGTCATGGCGTTAGGAACTAGCGTCGTTAGACGCAGATGGTGTAACCTCTGCCTAGTAGAGCCACCGGACTTCAACGGTAAGTTTGCCAGATGAAGCGTTAGAAACCTCGCAGGCAGCGAAAGCGGAGTGCGTAGGTAGTTCATAGACTGAATGGCTGGGAGTAAGTAGCCGTTGTTGCGTTTACCCTCTTTCCCGCCAAAAAAAGTGGATAGTTTTAACTATCCACCCCAAAACTCTTAACTGATTTATTTGTTCTGGCGATTACGATGCTACTTGAGCCGCAGTACGAGTGCGTCTTCTTCTACCATCAGAAACTTTCACTGGAGGTGCTTCTGGAGTTTGCATCAATAATGTCACAGTTGGTTGACATTGCAGTTCTCGTTTGAGGAAGCGCATTAACTCCCTTTCTAAAATTCCTTGCAATCCACCCCAATCAACTTCGTTTTTGCCATTTTCACTAGGTTGAGCAAATTCTGACCAACGGAAACTGAGGGTTTCTTCAATTCTTTGTTTGACTAACTTTTGCAGTAGGGAGTGTTCAATACTGGTAACAACACCGCGCAGGTGAATTTCTGGTTTTGCTAACAATTTACCATTCCAATCGATGGCTGCGGCGACGGTGACAATACCTTCATTTGCCATCTTTTGTCTTTCTTGCAGCACTTTCGCACTCACCATACCCGAACTAGATGTATCCACCAGTTCAATTCCAGACGGTACTTTTCCAGCTACGCGAATGGATTCTTCAGTGAGTTCAACTACATCACCGTTATTAATTATCACCATATTTTCGGCGGGAATGCCCATGCTTTGGGCGGTTTCGGAATGCTTCACTAGCATCCGGTGTTCGCCGTGGACGGGTAAGAAGAATTTAGGGCGAGTCAAGGCGATCATCAATTTTTGGTCTTCCTGACAACCGTGTCCGGAAACGTGGATACCTTGATTGCGTCCGTAAATTACTTTTGCTCCCTGCATGATCAACCGATCGATGGTGTTGACCACTGCAATGGTATTTCCTGGAATGGGATTGGCTGAGAATACTACCGTATCTCCCTCCCGGATCTTAATATGGGGGTGTTCTTTCCTGGAAATCCTTGATAGTGCTGCCATTGACTCACCCTGGGAACCAGTGGTGAGAATTAACACATTCTCATCGGGTAAGTTCCTGACCACATGTAGGGGTTTGAGTAAATTGTCATCGCATTTGACATAACCAAGGTTACGAGCATGGGCGATGAGATTCAACATGGAACGCCCCACGATGGAGACGACACGATTGTGTTTTTGCGCCAGCTGCAAAATCATATTAATCCGATGCACGCTGGAAGCAAAGGTGGTAATAAACATCCTTCCAGTGCTTTGGCGAAAAACCCGATCCAAATTGGGATATACAGAACGTTCGGAGGGAGTAAATCCAGGAACCTCGGCATTGGTGGAGTCACTCATCAAGCAAAGTACGCCTTTCTCTCCATGTTCTGCCAGTCTTTGCAGGTCAAAATGTTCGCCATCCACCGGGGTGTGGTCAAATTTAAAATCCCCTGTGTGGATAACTACTCCTAAAGGTGTAAAAATAGCTACGCTAAAACTATCAGCCATGGAGTGAGTATTCCGCATATACTCAATCACGAAAGATTTACCAATGCGGACTATGTCCCGGGGCATGACCGTATTCAGTTTAGTGCGATCGCGTACTCCTGCTTCTTCCAATTTCCCTTCTAGCATCGCCATTGCGAGTCTGGGTCCGTAAATTACAGGAATGTCAAATTGTTTGAGATGAAAGGCAATGCCACCAATATGGTCTTCATGACCGTGGGTGACAATCATGCCTTTAATTTTATGGCGATTTTCCCGGAGATAGGTGGCATCAGGTAGCACAATATTCACACCATGCATACCATCTGTAGGAAAAGCTAATCCTGCATCTAACAGGAGAATTTCGTCGTCATACTCGAAAACACAAGTATTTTTACCAATTTCATGTAATCCGCCCAAAGGAATAATTTTGAGGGCAGATTTAGTTTCTTTTTTAGCCATTTGTTCCTGGGGTTATTTTCTGTAGTTAATAAGGTTGAAAATGAGTACTCTAAATAGCACTAGTTAGGACAAGCTATTTTGATAAAGCAAGTCTCAGAACAGCCGATTTATAATCAGATGTTTAATTGAGTAATTTAATGAAATTTACACTCAAAAATTCATAGTAAATGTATTAATGGAAACACAAATTCTTGATTTGCGATTTGATACAACTACTCAATTTTTCGTATATACAAAGAATTAGTTGCTACCAGCAAACACTTACCGTCTAAACTAAATTTATTTCTTTTAATACAGCCTCTAATTCTTGAACGAGTGCCGATGGCATTTCGCATAGCGGTGGACGGGTGGAACCTACTTTCCAGCCTTGAAGTTCTAATGCCTTCTTCACCGGAATTGGGTTTGTAGTTGCGAATAATGCTTTAAATAAAGGGAAAAGTTGGAGATGAATAGCCGTTGCTAGCTGAGTTTGCCCCTCACTAAAAGCTTGAATCATCTGCTGTAGTTGGTTTCCTACCAGATGAGAAGCTACACTGACTACTCCCTTCGCCCCAGTTGCTAACATGGGGAGTGTCAAGGAATCATCACCAGAGTAAATCTGAAATTCTTTCGGTGTCAAGCGACGAATAGCACTCACTTGGTCTAAATCGCCACTGGCTTCCTTGATTCCAACAATATTTTCCACCTCTGCTAACCGAGCCGTTGTATCTACCTGTAGATTTTGTCCAGTGCGACCGGGGATATTGTATAACAACAATGGCAATTCTGGAGATGCTTGGGCTATGGCTTGGAAGTGCTGGTACAGTCCGGCTTGCGGTGGTTTATTGTAATAAGGAACCACTTGCAGGGCACCATGTACTCCTATTTTAGCTGCCTTTTGTGTTGCAGCAATAGCTTCTTTGGTGGAGTTAGATCCACACCCTGCTATTACTTTACCTTTATTGGCGATCGCTCCTAACACCACCTGAAACAGTTGGTACTCTTCGTCCCAACTCAGGGTGGGCGATTCCCCTGTTGTACCGCAAATCACCAATGTATCTGTGCCATTATCCACTAGATGTGCTGCTAACTTGGCAGCGACATCATAGTCAACACTACCGTCTGCTGTAAACGGCGTAATCATTGCGGTTAAAACTTTACCAAAATCTACCACCCTGGTTTCACTCCTAAATTACCCTCTTTGTTGTTTGTCGCTCTTGGGGGTGTCTTACTGTAATATCCTATTTGATAAATTTTTTTCAAGGGCAATACTCCCATTGACATTATTTTTTCTGATTTCAATTTATTGATTCTGAGACATGTGTCAAATACATTCAGTTTTTCTCAGGTAGAAACTGATAATGATGCTCCCTTTAATAAGCTTTTTTCTACTAAAAGTTCGGCTATTTGCACTGCATTTAATGCTGCCCCTTTACGGATTTGGTCTCCGCACAACCACAGTTCTAAGCCACAAGGATGGGAAATATCTTGACGAATTCTCCCGACTAAAATGTCATCCTCGCCACTAGCTGCAATTGGCATGGGGAAATGATTTGCTTGCCAATCTTCTACTATTTTCACACCCGGTGCTTGGCTTAAAATCTCCCTTGCGGTTGCTGGAGCAAAGGGGGCATCAAACTCTAGGTTAATGGCTTCTGAGTGGGCTCGTAGTACGGGAACCCGTACACAAGTAGCAGAAATTCTGATGTCTTGATCCCCAAAGATTTTACGAGTCTCATTCACCATTTTCATTTCTTCTTCACAGTAACCCAAATCATTCAATGGGGAATTGTGAGGAAACAAATTGAAAGCTAGGGGATAGGGAAATACTTCTGTGGTTGGCTCTTTCCCTGATAAAATCTCTTGGGCTTGCACTTTCACTTCTGCCATCGCTTTTGCCCCTGCACCACTGGCAGATTGATAAGTTGCGGCCACAATCCGTTTGACTGGTTGCACTTGGTGCAATGGCCATACCGCCAGAGCCATTAAAATGGTCGTACAGTTAGGATTGGCAATAATGCCTTGGTGTTGGCTAACTGCATCTGGGTTCACCTCTGGAACCACTAATGGTACCTCTGGGGACATCCGAAAGGCACTGGAATTATCAATCACAATTGCACCTTTTTCTACAGCGGTAGCTGCCCAGGCTTTGGATGTGGAACCACCAGCACTTGCTAATACTAAGTCCACATTTTCAAAGGAGCGATCGCTCACTGCTTCTACAAGTATATTCTCCCCTTGAAAGCATAATTCCTGCCCCGCACTCCGGCTGGATGCTAACAATTTTAAATCCGCAATGGGAAATTTTCGGCTGGCTAATAATTCCAGCAACTCTTTACCCACAGCACCCGTTGCTCCCAAAATAGCTACGCGATAGCTTCTAGACACACTGTCTCCCTCCTGATCTCACTTGTAATTTATCAACTCTGGTCAAATTACCAATCAATAATAAAAATTTGAATATTATTTAATTAAGTAAATATAAATATTTAAGAGGATTTGTCAATCAACGTAGCCGATTGCATTCTTAAATTTAGCAACACTCATGTGGTTAATCACACTACTAGAGGTAAAGAAAAATTGTTACTCCCTGATTTGGTAGGGTTGAGTTACATTATTTAATTTCTATCAGCACTCTACCTTTGACAACAGTATTTTTTTTTATTGTTGGCTATGAGCCATTTCATAATGTTGTAATCTACAACAACTTCTTAATATATAGGCAGATTTAAATTATACATTATACAACAAACTTTTCTCATGCAACAAAATAATTTAGCAATATCATATGATTTAAGTTTAAGTTATAAATGCAGATTGCCAAGGATATTGCCTGGAAGGTTTATACTATGATGTCCAGATCAATTCACAGCTCGGATAAAATCCAGCCAGAACCTAGGTAATAGCTTGTCGAATAGGAGTTATGTCATTTGTAAACCAGGATATCACGGGATTCACCTGCAAACACAAACCGAAGATAAAATCAATCGGAAAAGGAAGCCACGGATGGGTTCGCCGTAGGTTACAGAGAAAGATTACCCTTAAAGGTTCCAGAATTTTGCCCCTTAGACCCATTCACAATTTTTGGATTCAAAATTAGGACATATTAGTAAACAGAGTACGAGTTATGAAAATTACCCAGGAAAAACTTCCCGCCAGCCAAGTTGGTCTGGAAATAGAGATCGCGCCAGAAACAACCAAACAAACTTACGAGCAGGTGATCAAAAAGTTAGCTGCATCTGTGAACATTCCTGGGTTTCGCAGGGGTAAGGTTCCCCGACCCATACTAATACAGCGTTTGGGGACAACTAGAGTTAAAGCAGCCGCATTGGAAGAATTACTGCAAGATGGGATCGAAAAAGCGATCGAACAAGCAGATATCAAGGCGATCGGTCAGCCACAACTACGTTCGGACTTTGAAGAATTAATCCAGAATTACGAACCGGGTAAACCATTCACATTCTCAGCTGCTGTGGACGTACCCCCAGAGGTAAATCTGTTGCAATATACCGGCTTGTCAGTCAAAGCGGAAGAAGTCAAATATAATCCAGAAAAAGTTGATAGCGTTTTAGACCAAGAACGCCAACAAATGTCAACCCTGATCCCCATTGAAGGACGACCCGCACAACTAGGTGATGTGGCAATTATGGATTTTAAAGGGGTACTGGCAAAAGCTGAAGGTGATGACCCAGATGCAGAGCCAGAACCAATTCCCGGTGGGGAAGCTCAGGATTTTCAAGTTGAGTTACAAGAAGATAAATTTATCCCTGGGTTTATCACGGGGATAGTAGGTATGAATCCAGGGGAAACCAAAGAAATTTCCGCTCAATTCCCCGATCCCTATGCCGATGAGAATTTGGCAGGAAAACCAGCTTTGTTTACAGTTACCCTCAAAGAACTCAAAGAAAAAGAATTACCGGAGTTAGATGATGACTTTGCCAAAGAAGTCAGCGAGTTTGATACCCTGCAGGAGTTGAGAGATTCCCTCACCGAGCGGTTCCAGAAAGAAGCGGAAGAAAAAACCAAATCAAATCAGCAAGAAGCTTTGTTAAAGGAGCTGATTAACCATGTGGAGGTCGATTTACCCGCCACCATGGTTGACCAAGAAATCGACTCCATGTTGACTCAAACCGCCATTAGGTTATCTCAGCAGGGATTAGATGTAAAACAATTATTTACCAAAGAGATTATCCCCCAGTTAAGGGAGCGTTCCCGTGAAGAAGCACTAGAACGCCTCAAGCGATCGCTCGCATTGCGGGAAATTGGCACACGGGAGTCCCTAGAAGCTTCTGAAGAAGAAATAAATGCCCGCATCGCCGAACTAAAGCAAGAATATGCAGAGGAAGAGATCGATGGCGATAGACTCCAAGAAGTGGTAGAAAACGAAATCTTGACCGAGAAAATCATGGATTGGCTCTTGGCAAATTCCTCCGTGGAACTGGTTCCAGAAGGCTCTTTGAGTGAAGCAGATGATACCGCCGCAACGGAAACAGAAGTGGACTCGGAGGAAACAGCAACAGCCACAGAATCAACGACAGAATAAACGCCACAAATTGGCCATCGGCGACTGGGAAGCTTGACAACTAGTAGAGGGAGCAACCTACCGATGGCTGACAACTTTGTCAAACTTTTAATTTAGAGTTACCTTAAAAGGGTGAATAAATTTGCACTTATTTCCTAGCACCATTTATGTACTGCCCTGATTGGTCAGGTTAAACTATGGAGCAATTGAGATGAGTCATAATGGTTAATACATAGTTACAAAAGTTATTGTCTTCAGTGACAGCAACCCCCTTACTTTACATTTGTTGTATTGTTTGTTAAACATTACGTTTTATGCTTAGATCGCAGTCGGGAAATCACCCAGTGTACAGCTTGAGTCGATTAGAAATTAATTCCCTCGCCAGCACAACCAACATTGTACCCACCGTGGTAGAACAATCTGGGATGGGAGAGAGAGCTTTCGACATTTACTCCCGCCTGTTGAGAGAGCGGATTATTTTTTTGGGCACACCCATTGACGACAACATTTCCAACTCCGTAGTCGCCCAACTGCTATTCCTAGATGCTGAAGATTCAGAAAAAGATATTCAACTGTACATTAACTCCCCTGGGGGTTCAGTTACAGCGGGAATGGCAATTTATGATACAATTCAGCAAATACGTCCCGATGTTGTCACCATTTGCTTTGGATTAGCTGCTAGTATGGGGGCGTTCTTACTGACAGCAGGCACTAAAGGTAAGCGAATGTCTCTCCCTGATTCTCGGATTATGATTCACCAACCCCTTGGTGGTGCCCAAGGTCAAGCCGTTGATATTGAGATACAAGCCAAAGAAATTCTTTACCACAAAGCTAAGTTGAATCAGTTACTAGCTCATCATACTGGTCAACCATTAGAAAAAATTGCCGCCGACACAGAACGAGATTTTTTCATGTCGGCAGATGAAGCTAAAAACTATGGCTTGATTGACCAAGTTATCTCCTCCAGGCAAGATTTACCCAGTGCCGGGGAAAACGTCTCCGTTCTATAAATAAGAGGCTGGTATGGCTAAGTACGACTCCCATTTGAAATGTTCATTTTGCGGCAAGTCCCAAGAACAGGTACGGAAGCTCATCGCTGGACCGGGAGTCTACATTTGTGATGAATGTGTAGACTTATGTAATGAAATCCTCGATGAAGAGTTGCTCGACACCAGTACTGCCACAACCCAACCGGCAGCACAATCAGAGCCTCCTCAAAAGCGTCGTACTCGTTCTGCTAGTCTTTCATTGAATCAAATTCCCAAACCCAGGGAGATCAAAAAGTATCTGGACGAACACGTTATAGGGCAGGATGAAGCTAAGAAAGTTCTGTCAGTTGCTGTTTACAACCATTACAAGCGACTATCATTAATTCAATCTGCAAGCGGTAATGGTAAAAATACGGATGATGCGGTAGAACTGCAAAAAGCAAATATTTTGCTGATCGGTCCTACTGGTTGTGGAAAAACCCTACTGGCACAAACTTTAGCAAAAATTCTGGATGTACCCTTTGCGGTTGCCGATGCTACTACCCTTACCGAGGCTGGATACGTAGGGGAAGATGTGGAAAATATCCTACTGCGGCTGTTGCAGGTGGCAGATTTGGATGTGGAAGAGGCGCAACGGGGAATTATTTATATCGATGAGATCGATAAAATTGCCCGTAAGAGCGAAAATCCTTCCATTACCAGGGATGTTTCTGGGGAAGGGGTACAGCAGGCACTGCTGAAAATGTTGGAAGGTACAGTTGCCAATGTACCGCCCCAAGGAGGACGTAAACATCCCTATCAAGATTGTATCCAAATTGATACTAGCAATATCCTGTTTATTTGTGGTGGTGCTTTTGTGGGATTGGACAAAGTCGTAGATCAAAGAGTAGGTAAAAAGTCCATTGGTTTTGTCCAACCAGGGGAAGTACAATCGAAAGAAAAACGAACTGCTGATACTCTGCGCTATTTAGAGCCGGGGGACTTAGTGAAATTTGGCATGATTCCAGAATTTATTGGACGCATACCAATGGTAGCGGTGCTAGATCCTCTGGATGAAGAGGCACTAATGGCGATTTTAACTAAGCCTCGCAGTGCTTTGGTGAAACAGTACCAAAAACTGTTGAATATGGACAATGTGGAACTAGAATTTAAACAGGAAGCATTACGAGCGATCGCTCAAGAAGCCTATCGTCGGAAAACTGGTGCTAGGGCTTTGCGGGGTATTGTAGAAGAGCTAATGCTGGATGTAATGTATGAGTTACCATCCCGTAAGGATGTGTCGAGTTGTACAGTAACCCAGGAAATGGTAGAAAAACGTTCTACTGCCGAATTAATTATGCATCCTTCTTCCTTGCCAAAACCAGAGTCAGCTTGATAGTTATTGGTTATTTCAGTTAGCCTCCTGCACTCTTGTGCTGCGCTAACAGTTATTAGTTTCCCCATTGATAAATCGAGAAGTACACCTTGGGTTCTTCCCAAGTGGAGCCAGTGTGGAGGGCAAACAGTAGGAAAAAATTTTTCCACCTCCACAAATAGAATTTGGAGGCTTGATGCCGTAGACGCGCACCGGCTTCTCCTAGAGTATACTGTTTGGTCATTAGTCAATTGCAAATCTAACTTTGACTAACCCTAGGAAGTGATGGGAAAATGCTTCTAGGGTCTATGACTTTTAATGAATGAATTTTGACAAATGCCCCACATTCAAGTTCGCGGCGTTCAGCACTACTACGAGTGGATTACAACACCATCTATTGATGTGAAAAAGTCTGTGATGGTATTTGTTCACGGTTGGGCTGGTTCTGCTAGATATTGGGAAAGTACAGCTAAGGTTTTATCACCAAAATTTGACTGCTTGCTTTACGATATGAGGGGTTTTGGACGCTCTCAGGGGAAACCTAACTCAGATATTGACAGGGAAAGTGTATCTCATTTAACTTACGATCTACATGAATATACTCATGATTTAGCAGCATTAATCAATGGTTTGCAAATTGAGCGGGTTTACATCTGTGCTCATTCTATGGGTGCTTCTATTGCTACCTTATTTCTCAACCGTTATCCAGAGCAAGTTGAGCGAGCAATACTCACTTGTAGTGGTGTTTTTGAGTACGACGAAAAGTCATTTGCCGCCTTTCACAAATTTGGTAGCTATGTTGTGAAATTTCGTCCCCAGTGGCTAGATAAAATACCCCTTGTCGATCGGATGTTTATGGCAAGGTTCTTGCATCGCTCTATACCTGCTAGTGAACGCAAGGCTTTTTTGCAAGACTTTCTTTGTGCGGATTATGATGCTGCTTTAGGTACTATTTTTACTTCCGTCAGCAAAACCCAAGCTGAGTTGATGCCCCAGGAATTTGCCCAATTAAAGGTGCCAACTCTCTTGATTGCAGGAGAATTTGACCGAATTATTCCAGCTACCATGGGACAGCAGGCAGCATCCTTAAATAAGGGAATAGAGTTTGTTGTGGTTCCTCAAACAGGGCATTTCCCGATGTTAGAAGATGCCGTAACATACTGCCAACTTGTACAGGATTTTTTATCTGATTGAAGTTCTTTCTCTCCACGGATAAATCCTGGGGGATTCTTGGTTCAACGATGCTCCTTAAAACTAGAAGGATTCAGGCTGGCCAAATAGAACCCTCACCGAACAATCCTACCTATGGGTGGAGCTGTCCAGCTATGGCAACTAGCCGAGGGTAAGAAACTGTTTACATAATTTCTACCCATAAGTAGACATATCTTACTTTTTTTCTAGTTTTTCTCTAGCCATAGGTTCAATTACGTCACTTAGGCTATTAGATGACGATAATATACCCAAGTACAGCCCTGGTACTAAATACACATTTAGCGGCAAACGTATCAAGCGCGGACTATATAAAACTGCCTGTGGTAGGCTGATAAATGCTGACATCAACGGAAGTATTAATATAGCAAGAAAAGTAATCCCAAACTTTAAGGATGGGATAGGGGAGCCAGTGCGTTGCGGGGGTTCCCCCCGTTGTAGCAACTGGCGTGGATTGCCGTTTATCCCTGTAGTTTTAGACATTTGGACTAAGATTACTAACATAAAAGTCTAGACATGGGTAGCTTTGTCCAGACTTTTATGAGCGGTGG
>JASJDS010000194.1 GCA_030065055.1 Calothrix sp. MO_192.B10 | reverse complement strand
AATTTATTTATGGAACGAAGTAAAAACATTTGTTTCGATACAGGTAGTGCAAGAAACAATACGTCCGTAATCTTATCCCCTCAATTTATTTATGGGGATTATCTTTTTACTTTTTACTTTTATCTTTTTACTTTTTAAACGGAAGTGTATGGGAAGGAGTGATGGAGTGATGGAGGGAAGGAGTGATGGAGTGATGGAGTGAAGGTTACTGGGGAAAGTTTAGAATGGAAAGAGTGATTTGGGGGTATGTTTGTGGATTATCACGTGATTTATGATGGTAATTGTAATCTTTGTGTTACCTTGGTGCAGCTGCTGGAAAAATTAGATAAAGGAAAATTATTTAGTTATACCCCCATGCAAGACGAGCAAACCTTGTCACAATGGGGAGTGACACCACAAGATTGTGAAATGGGAATGATTTTAATAGATGCCAATGCTCCAGAAAACCGTTGGCAAGGTAGTGATGCGGCAGAGGAAATTGGTCGGTTATTACCGATGGGCAAAGTATTTGTGGATGCTTATCGAGCTTTACCTGGTGTCAAGCAAATGGGTGATAAGGTATATGCACAAATCCGTGATAACCGATATAACCTGTTTGGGAAGCGAACTACTACCTATACATCGAGTTTTTGTAGCGATGGTAATTGCAAGGTATGAGTAGAAGTTCATGCCTGAGCTGAAGCGAATAATAAACTACCCCAACTTGCCTGACGGCTGAAGTTGGGGTTTTGCCCCTAAAGCAAACTGCGGCGCAAGGCTACAGGATAACTTTGGTGCTTCGGGCGTGTTTATGGACACCCCGTAAGTTGCAATATTTCGTGCAGCGTTCAAATCAGCATCAACATCAGCACCACAATGCCCACACACAAACCGTTTGCCATTCCTGTATGATTTACCTTGCTTAGGATGGATATGGTTACAGTGAGCAAGAAAAAGCGATTCTGCATGAGTACTGCGAGTTAACGGGTAGAAGGCAGACTAATGTTTTCAGAGAGTTTGTTCGTGGGCTGGAAGAGAGATTGCCAAAATTAAGGGCATCGAACCCTTAATTTTGTCCCGCTAGAGGGATGATAGAGGGGTGGGGAATCTCGCGGAGTTCGTTGAACAGTTAATTTAGCAGTCCCTCCTGTATTAGGATTTTTAAAGAAGGCATCAAGCGATCTGGTTCTATATTTTCCAATCGCATTGGTTCTGGCTCCTCTGGAATCCAAACTACGACATTTTGATGCTGCGCGAAATCTCGATTAAAGCGTGCAATATCCTCAATACTCCACTCATCCCGAATGGATTTACCGAAGACAACTAATGTATTAATGAATTGAACAAAAAGGCTGATCGTGCAATCTTCCTTTTGCTTTGTATTTGGCATATCCAGAAGCGGATGAGAGTTGATAATTTGAGCAAAGTTACGCCAGCCTAGTTGAGCGCTGCTCAATAGCGGGTCACAGTAGTTCGTGGCAGCAAGCTGCTCATATAGGTGCTTCCAGCGAATCGCGTATTGCCCTGATAAGATCCAAATCTGACGGATACAAGCTTCGTAGATTTCCCGGGCGACCTGAACTTGAGGAGCAAGTGCCCAAGAGCACTCTATCTCGCTACGAAAGTAACTTGTCAAGCTATTTATCCCTGCAATTACTGTCTCATTATTCCTACCGACTTTAGCAATTTTTAGATAGTCCCATTCTCTCTTTGGCTCAATAGCAAGCGGATGAAGTAAATATTGAGGCAATAGACACTGCTTAAAGTTGGTAATATCACCATCAAATTTGACTAACCAATCATCGGGTTGAATGCGTTGCTCTACTGCGAGGTAGGCAAGACCTGACATCATTGAGAAGCCTAAGCCATAATTTAGCTCTTTTAGTGCTAAAACCTCTAAAAGTTTCCGAAAATCAAACCGCTCCTTCATCTTTTCCACAGAGATTAATGTTATCCCTCTGGCAATTATGCTATCTCTAACTTTTTCATGCAGTCCGTTATCTGAAATAAAGATGTTTTCAGCACCTATATAATCTGACAGTTCATCAATAATATCACCAATGACAGGCGCAATATTAGCCTCAAGTTCACGCATGGGGATAAGGACTTTTACCCGACCCTGTTGGCGATATACTTCGGTTTTACTATCATTAGCTAATACATCTTCACAAGAAGGTTGAAATACATCCTTGTGCAATAGCTGACGAAGGGTGTCGTTTAAGTGATAATTTAAGTGGTTAAAGGCTTTATCAGAACGCTCTTGGGCAACTCCTCCAAATGCTAAAGCTTTAAGTCTCTCTTCGCCTTCATGAAATGGTAAAGATGCTTTGTGTGATGCCATAAGTATCTGATTTTTACTAATTTTATGCTAATCCTTTAAAGATTTCAGGACTAAGTCAAGCTCACCCACGGACGAGATAAGTATAGTCATTTTGACTTAAGAAAGCAATCCCAAACACCTGTAACTTGATTCAGCTTCCAGCCATAAATATTGCACGTACCATCCGGGTATACCCAGAAGACAAATTCTGGTTCTTGATGTGTAAAGTCTTTGATTACTAATTAAAAAATAGATTCCATCCCATCCTATAAAGTTGTTAGTTGTTAGTTGTTAGTTGTTAGTTGTTAGTTGACAGTTGACAGTTGACAGTCTTTAATTCATCACTCCTTCCCTCCTACTCTACCCTTCGGGAAGCCACTGCGTGTCTACGAGAAGCCACTTCGTGTCTACACTCCTTCACTCCTTCCCTTCTTCCCTCCTTCCCTCCACCACTCCGGGCGGGGAAACCCCGCCCCTACTCGCTATATTTCCATCAGGAGATAGGGGTGGTTCATACATCCGTATTTTCACTAATAAAGGTAGATGATCAGAACCAATATTAGTACCAATGTTACGATTAACTGTTGTGAATGCCTTACTCTGCAAGCAATGGTCAATGGGAATCCTCAGAGGTGGTGGTAAATTTGCTAACCAGGTAGTTTGGAAGCCATATCCTTGTTGAGAATTATTGAGATTGCTATCTTTCAATAGTTTGCGAAATCGACTTGACCAAGGAGTACTGTTAAAATCTCCAATTATCACCACCTTTTTCCCTGCTTTTTGCTGGGTTCTACTCCAATTTGCAACGGCATCAAATTCTGTCTGTTGGAATCTAGATGTTCCTTGGTTGCGAGAACGGGTAATGTGTAAGCTAAGAACAATAAACTCTGTTGTACCCAGGGAGAGGCTAGTTTCTATCAGGGGACGTGGGGAATAGGAAGGTAGGTGAATGGTTTTAATCTCTTTAATTAGTAGTGGTTGGGTTGGCGATATTGGTAAGAATAATGCACTACCTTGGGAATCTTCCCTGGGTTCTGCGGTAATTAATTGATAGTTTTGCAGGTGATTTTGTAATTGTGTCAACCATGAGGGAGTAACTTCCTGAAGCAAAACTAAATCCACAGCTTGGGAATCAATATACTCAATTGCTCGATTCACTTGAGAATTATTGCGATCGATATTAGCGTGTAAAATACGTAAGTTATTTGCTGGCGCGTCAATTTCTGGAGATGGTTGGTTGTAATGGGGTGGAAAAAAAATAAATGCCACTATTACTAGGTTAATCACCAGAGGAAACAGCCAAACTAGACTCCAACGTTGACGCAATATCCCACCAATTCCTAATGCAATTAATAATATTTGACAGTACTGTAGTCTGGGATGTTCTAAGAGTTCAAAACCCCACCAGAAATTCCTGGCAAATCCCAGTAGGGTAGCTACTGTGGCTCCCATAGCTAAGATAATTGTACTGATATTGACAAATTGCAAGTAGGGTTTAATTATCGGTAACATTTTAATGGAATTGAGCGATCGCACCTTGGATATATTCAGCCTATTATTGAATCATAATTTGATTTGCAGTCAGTGTGGCCATGCCGTCGGGCTTATCCCTTACGGATATCCGGAATAATTTCTGGTGACAGTGAAATATCCTTTAGAGCACCTACTATATCGGGTGGACGAAAAAATGTGTGGGAGAGCCAAAATATTTATTACTTATTACTTATTATTGGTTAATTTGGGGGATAAAAAGCTATGACTGTAGAACAAAGCCTCACCAACCTATTTCAAATGTCCGATGAGGTTTGGGAGCACCATGCTAATCCGTGGAGTGTGTGGACTCGCTATTTGGGATTACCTATTTTAGTATTAAGTATTTGGAGTCGGGTGTGGATTGGGATATGGTGCCTTGTACCCGTTGCTGTATCGTTGTTCTGGATTTGGATTAATCCCAGAATCTTTAGCAAACCGCGATCGACCAATAATTGGGCTTCTAAAGCGGTGCTGGGTGAACGGGTATGGCTCAATCGTCAACAGATTCCCATTCCAGCACACCATCAATCTATGGCTAATATTCTCACTACCATCTCCGCAGTGGGGACGGTAATGTGTATTTGGGGTTTGATTCAGCTTGCACCTTGGTTGACTGTCTTGGGGATGGTTGTGACAATTTTGGGTAAAAGTTGGTTTCTGGATCGGATGGTATGGCTTTATGAAGATATGAAAAATGCCGATGCAAATTATCGCAGTTGGCTATATTGAAGGCTAAAAGCTCCCCGACTTATGATATTGAGTCCGGGTTGAGGGACGTAGACGCACACCGGCTTTGAGCAGAGTAACCCAACTACCAAAAATATTGTTGCTGTTGGGTTTGGTTTCGTTCTACCCAACCTACATTTAATTACAAGTGTTTAACCGGATATGACATGAATCAAATCTGCTGGGGAATCTCCAATTAGAAGCTGTGCCGTTGTAGGGGATGGGATGACAATTATTGCGAGTGAAGAGTCAGGACGGTTGCATTTTTTGCGGTTAGTAATGCCTGAGTCAGACTAGATCCCCGACTTCTTGAAGAAGTCGGGGATCTGTAGCGCATCGCACACAATGATCAAACTGCGATCGCAATCATTCTCGTTCTAGAATTTTAAGTATTGCGATCGCTTACAGTGGACACTTGATGGCATGGACTTTTGGACATCTCCCCTTGGGAGTATTGCAAAAAATTTGATATCTGTTTACTAACTATTTCTGGATAAAAATAATGGAAAAAGTGACCCCCTTGAGGACATTTCCAAACAATATCTTCTGGTTTTAAATATTTTTCCCATTCATGGAGTTCGGGATAGCCTAAAATCATGTCAATTTGCCCGCTGCATATCATTAATGGCATAGAAACTCCCCCTGTTGGCAATTGTTCTATTTGAAATAATGAATGCATCAAAGGTAAATTTTCTAAATCTTGATAAAATTTATCCATTAATTTACTTTGATTACAGGGGAACTTATCTCTAAATATATGATGAAGAGTATTTGATAAAGCCTCTCCTTGATTTAGAGTATATATTTGACGTTGTTGGTAATAATTAACATGCCAAGTTCTTGCAGGTTGCGCCGCAACTGCAAGTAAGCTCAAAGATTTGACCAACTGCGGATATTTACGAGCAAAAACTAATGCAATTGTACCTCCAATACTATGACCGATTAAATTAACAGGAGATTCTTTGGTTTTGAGATAACTGTGTAGCAGTTCTATAGCCGTATCCATACAAGCAGATTCATCGAGTGATTGAATATATTCCCATACTGAAACATTTGTATTTCTGAATAATTTTTTTAAAAGAGGTATATGCAAACACCTCAAATAAGGGCTACCGCTAACCCAAACAATATCACCATACATAGACATACCAATTACCTCTGAACAAAATCCATCGCTAACTAATAACTATTGGCAATAAACGCATTAATCCCTAAAGTGCAATAACCCCATTTAGCTCGACAAAATCATGTCAAGTAAAACTGCTTAATGAAGATTAATTGCAATAAGCACTAATCGAATAGTAGTTAGATTCAAAATAAAAAAAAGTTTAAATCTGACAAACAATGTTTTTGATAATGAGTAATTGGTTACATTAGTGACGCTCCTACACCAACCCTAACGGGTATGGAGTAGGCTTCTCAGGCACTGGTGAAGAATGCCTGAAATTATTCTCCATCTGTTGCGTTAGCTTCTCGCAGGGTAGAAGTAAAGCATTTTCATCGGCAGGTTGTGGGATTTTACCATGAGGGGCTAGCTTGAAAATAGGGAACTCTTAAGAGATATTTTCATCTGCAGGTTGTGTACAAACGTTCATGAGGGGCTAACTTGAAAATAGTTAGTCAGCGCGGAGCTTGTAGGGGCGCATTGCGTGCGCCCTTGAGGAGTTAGGAGCAAAGCCTTTTCATCCTTGGTAGTGACATTTTTCAACAAGACTGGCTCTAGCAAAATGGGAGCATCCCATTTTTTCAAAAAGCCCGCACTTCGTGCCGCTCCGCTAACAGGCTAAAGCCCGGAGGCTATACGAACCTTAGACGCGTAGCGGCTTCCCCAAGGGTAGATGCCTGCGCGGGCTGAGAGGAATTTACAAGCACTCGTGTAGCGATACCCGGGGCGTGGGTATTGCATAAAAATTGGGATGCTCCCAGCAAAACTGCCTTCGTCACCTACTCATCCAACTTCTGTAAACCAATCGCAATTTTACTATGCTTTTCTATCTGCCCCATTACCTGTTTGGCTCGGTTAATTACTACCCCCGGTAAACCCGCTAATCTCCCCGCTTCAATACCGTAAGACTTATCTGCGCCCCCCGGTTGTACTTGGTGTAAAAAGATAATCTTATCCGGTAATTCCTTCACCGTTACCTGATAATTAGCCACATTTGACAACATCCCCGCCAACTGATTCAACTCGTGGTAATGGGTAGCAAAAATCGTCCGGGAGCAAATATCCGTAGCTATATATTCCGCCACCGCCCAAGCAATGGAAAGCCCGTCAAAAGTCGCCGTTCCCCTACCAATTTCATCCAACAATACCAAGGAACGAGAGGTAGCATGGTTGAGAATATTTGCCGTCTCATTCATCTCCACCATAAAAGTAGATTGACCAGTGGCCAAGTCATCTACCGCCCCTACCCGAGTAAAGATGCGATCGCATATCCCTAATTTTGCTGACTTGGCAGGTATAAAACTACCTATCTGCGCCATCAACTGAATCAACCCCACCTGTCTGAGGTAACAACTTTTTCCACTGGCATTTGGTCCGGTGAGAATAATTAAATCAGGAGAGGGGGAGTGTGGGGAAGTGTGGGAAGAATCTACTTTCTCATTATCCTCTGACTCTGTGCCCTCCGCGTCTCTGCGGTTCATTCCTCCCAACAAGGTGGAATTGGGGACAAAGAAACCCGCAGGTAAGGACTGTTCCACCACTGGATGTCGTCCATCCATCATCATAATCTCCCGTCCCTGCACCATTTCCGGACGACAGTAACCTTGAAACACCGCCAACTCAGCCAAACCGCACAACACATCTACCGCCGCTACCGCCCGAGATAGTTGGCGAATCACCTCTGCCTGCTTACCTACCTCTTCCCGTAACGCCACAAAAATCTCATATTCCAACTGATTTAAATCATCCCGCGCCGTGAGAATCCTCGCTTCCCGTTCCTTTAATTCCGGGGTAATGTAGCGTTCTTCATTGGTCAGGGTTTGTTTGCGAATATAATTATCGGGAACTAAATCAGCTTTGGAACGGGAAATACTGATATAGTAGCCAAAGGTCTTGTTAAATCCTACCTTTAAATTGGTAATCCCCGTCCGTTCTCGCTCATCAACTTCTAAATTGGCAATCCACTGCCTATCTTCCTCTACCATTGCCCTTCTTTCATCCAATAGGGAATCAATCCCCTCATGAATTAATCCCCCTTCTTTAATATGGATGGGGGGTGACTCAACTATGTGAGCCTGGATTTTACTTCCTAATCCTGACAATGATGGTGGTACTGTTTGCAAAGCCTTGAGAAAAGGAGAAGTCCCTTCACCAACCAAATAGGCTAACTCCGGCAATTTAGATAGGGAATCTGCCAACGCCACTAAATCTCTCCCATTCGCAGTACCAGAACCGGCTCTCCCTGCAAGGCGTTCCAAGTCGTAAATTTGCCGTAATAAATGGCGTAAGTCTTGCCGTAATGTGGTATTGCCTACCAATTCCTGAATGGTATTTTGCCTTGCTTGAATACCCTGAATATCTAGTAATGGTTGCAACAACCACCGCCGTAAAGCCCGTCCCCCCATAGCAGTACTGGTTCTATCCAACGCCCATAGTAAAGAACCATGAAAACTACCATCGCGGATAGTATGGGTAATTTCCAGGTTGCGGCGGGTTTGATGATCTACAATCAAATAATCAGTAATGGTATAGGTGCGTAAAGGTTGGAGGGGGATAGCATTTTCCTTTTGAGTCTCCGCCAAATATTCTAAAAGACCACCCGCCGCCCTTACAGCCAAGGGGAGATGCTCACAACCCAAACCTTCCAGCGATCGCACCTTAAATTTGTGTAACAATCTTGACTTGGCTTCTCCAAGGGAAAAGGGAATTTGCGATCGCAATGCATAGCAAAATGAGGGTGGCAAACATTCTGGCAACTGCTCTGATTTTTCCCCTGGGCGCAACAAACTCCCCAAATCGGGAGCATTAGTAGGAAATAGCACTTCCGCAGGCTGCAACCGCATTAGTTCCTGGGTGAGCAACTCCAAATTACTTTCTTGGGTAGTCCAGTATTCTCCCGTAGAAATATCTGCATAAGCCAAGCCCCAATTTTCTCCAGCAATTACCACAGCCGCCAAGTAATTATTGTGACTAGCCTTGAGCATTCCATCTTCCAGCACAGTACCGGGGGTGAGGATGCGGGTTACTTCCCGACGTACCAACCTCCCCGCAGCCTCCGCAGCAGTTTCCACTTGATCACAAATTACCACTGCATAACCTTTTTCTACCAACAGAGTGGCGTGGCGTTCCCAGGCGTGGTGAGGTACCCCAGACATGGCTACCCGTCCTTGTTCCCCTGCTTGTTTACTAGTGAGGACAAGTTCCAATTCCTCTGCCAATGTGACAGCATCTTGAAAGTAGCATTCAAAAAAATCTCCTACCCGATACAGTAGTATGGCGTGGGGATGTTGGTGCTTCACCTCCACATAATGTTGATACATTTGACTGAGTTTACTGACATCTACCTGTTGAGTATCAGAGATGATATTAGTATTGGTGTTGTTAGTGGAGGAAGACGCAGAGTAGGAAGCCGCCATAGATGCCTGGTAAAGAATGCAAGCTGACAAATTATGATGATATCGCGTTATCAGAGGTATTTGCAGTTTGTTTTAAAGTTTATTTAGGTTTGTGAAAAAACCGCAGAGGCACAGAGAACACAGAGGGAACAAAGACGGAGGAGATAGGTAAACCGTTTTCAGTTATATTTTTGGTGCCGAACTACTTAAAACAATACAGGATTTAGTTAATGGTTGGTAGTAAAATTATTATTTTTGATTGTGACAGCACTCTTAGCAGTATTGAAGGAATTGATGAATTAGCTCGCATCGCCGGGGATGAGGTACGTCAACAAATTGAAGAAATGACAAATGCGGCGATGGAAGGAAAGATTCCCCTGGAAAGTGTATTTGCCCGCAGATTAGAAATTATTAAACCAACCCAAGAACAAGTCACCAACATAGGTGAATTATACATTAAAACAGTAGAGCCAAGTGCATTATCTGCGATCGCAACCCTGAAACAAAATGGTTGGTTGCCGATTATTCTCAGTGCTGGCTATGTACAAGCAATTGAACCCTTAGCCCAATATCTGGGAATTGAATCCATAGAAGCTGTACCATTATTATTTAACCCAGATGGCAGCTATCAAGATTTCGATCGCACTTACCCAACAACCCGTTCTGGAGGTAAACTGGAGATTGTGCATAAAATCCGCAATCAATATTCCCCTTCTGTGATGGTAGCTGTGGGTGACGGTGTCAGCGACTTAGAAACAAAACCAGGGGTGAATATGTTTATTGGATTTGGACGTTATGCTGTGCGAGAAAAAGTGAAAGCACAAGCGAATCATTTTATTCAAGATTTAGCAGAGGTTTTATCCATAATCCCCAGCCTGTAAACAACCCCTTAAACAATTCGTAATTCGTAATTACGTTTTGTAATGGGGATTTAAACCCCAACACAAAACAAACAACCCGTAGGGGATGGGGTTTTAAACCCCTAGGAGTATAGATAACGGCACAAGGTGGGCAATGCCCACCTTACTGTTTCCTCCTGACTGAAAAATAAACTGGATACAAGCCCCCGGATTTATCCGTGGAGAAAAAGAAAGGGTTCTATGGTTATTCCAAGTCTCCAGGCAAATGACATGGGATCGCTCGTCAATCCAAACTTCGACAAGCTCAGTTACCAATCTAAAATCCAAAATCCAAAATTGAATGACTTCTGCTAAACTAACCAACCCTTTAACCGTTTAGCAATGTGGGGACGGCGCAATTTACGCATGGCTTTACTTTGGATTTGTCTGACTCGCTCCCGGGAAAGGTTGAACATATTACCCACCTCTTCTAGGGTGCAAGGTTCGCTACTCGTCAATCCATAACGCAGGGAAATCACATCTTTTTCCCTTGGTGTCAGGACTTCAGAAAGAACCTCCCAAATCTCATTACGCATCATGCTTTCACTCATTCTGGCTTCTGGAGATAGGTTTTCTTCATCTTCCAGTAAATCCATCAGTTCAGTGTCTTCTTCCTTACCCACACGATGATTGAGGGAAAGTGCTTGTCGCCGCAGTTGCTGTAGTTGACGCAGTTGATTGGCAGGAATTTCTAAAGCCTCTGCTATCTCCACATCGCTAGGATTGCGCCCTAGTTTCTGCTTCAGTTCCCGTTGCGCCTTTTTGAGTTTGTTGAGCTTTTCGACAATATGAATCGGTAAACGTATTGTACGCGCATCATTAGCGATCGCTCTAGTAATTGCCTGTCTAATCCACCAATAGGCATAGGTAGAAAACTTGTATCCTTTATCGGGATCGAATTTTTCTGTCGCCCGGTTTAAACCCATCGCTCCTTCCTGAATTAAATCTAGGAAAGGAACTCCGCGATTGAGGTACCGTTTGGCGATGGAAACCACTAATCTCAGGTTGGAACGAATCATTTTACGCTTCGCTACTTTTCCCTGATATAAACGGTGTTCCAGTTGTTTTTCCGTTAATTCCCAGCACTGCGCTACTGTTTCCTTACTAGGTGGATATCCCAGTTTTTTCTGTAAGGAAGCTTGCTTAATCCTCACATCTTCCAAAAAACGCACTCGCCGCGCTAGTTCCACCTCCTCATCCGCTTTGAGTAGTGGATAACGTGCCATTTCCTTGAAAAAAGCACCCACAGCATCATCATTCTCGGTTTTATTGTATCCCGAAGGCCGTGCTGCTGCCATTCGATCCCCAAGGCTTTGTTCTGTGGTTAAATTTTCTGCCAATGGGGATTCATTTTCTACCACTGTTCCTAAGCTTTCAAGATGGTTGAGAAAGTTATCTCCATTCTCAGCAGCATTTCCGGTAATTTGTATTGGTCCCAATTCAGCAATATTCATAGTTTCCTTTGGGGATTTTTGCTTTGTTTGGTACATATATATAGTGACAGCTGCTCTAAGGGGCTTGGTAGTATTACCTCGGGGATAAACACATTCTTTCGCTAGGAAAATATCAGGTATTGATACTTAATCTATGCTCATGATTATGATTTTGTTTGTGTTAATGTTCACCAGATGTTCATCCTTTAGGGCAAAGCTACAGTCTGTCTGATATTCAGTCCTACAATGGTGTTAATGGTTTTAACTCAATACATATTTTCTCCCATTTGTTTGTCCAATTACTAAAAATATCCACTACCCTCAATCAAAATTGCCTAAACTTAACAAATATCAAAAACTCTTCCCCAGCTAAATTATGAAGAAATTATTTAGTTTTAAGATATTTTTGGCTTTTTATGGGTTTTTATAGGGACAGACATGAAAATTTTGAGTTTGGGTTTATGCATTGTGAATACTTGACCATGAGGATATTTACCTTGCTTTATCAACTCTAACAATATCTACCCTAAAAAATAAGGATCTCATATGCTGCAACTCTTGAATATCTATCAATAGAGAGAAAGGATTAGATTTAACTTCCTTTGGGAGAGGCAACAGGCAACAGGCAACAGTGAGGATTTTCGCCTAGATAAATATACTGAAACAATTCGCAATTCATCTTAACTATTGCAGGGCGACTACACCAACAGAGGAGTGAAGGAGTGAAGGAGTGAAGGAGTAGGGGCGGGGTTTCCCCGCCCAGAGTGAGGGAATTATTTTCATGGGCAGGTTGTGGGATTTGACGGTGAGGGGCTAGCTTGAAAATAGTTAATCAGCGCGGAGCTTGTAGGGGCGCATTGCGTGCTAACTTGAGGAGTTAGTCACCCCCGCATTTTCATGGGCAGGTTGTGGAATTTGACCGTGAGGGGCTAGCTTGAAAATGGTTGTTAGTTGTTAGTTGTTAGTTGTTAGTTGATGGTTGACAGCTTAGGTGTAGGAGCCGCAGTAGGGGCGCATTGCGTGCGCCCTGGAGTGATGAATGGGAAAGAGGTATTTATGACGCTTCGCATCAAACTGCGCTAACACTGATTAAATGGGAATAATATGAGAATTTCTAGTTATATTTGCATATTCATCGGTATTGCATATGGGGAGAAGTTATTTTTCAAGGAAATTACATAAAATGAAAATTATCAAGTATTATCTCTGGTGAAAGTAGTGGTAACTACATTTTCCTTGAAACTATGCATATACTCAGGTTAGGTTAAGGATAGCCAATTTGCGATAGCTGGCGCTGATTTGTCAGTTCCCATGGTCAATCAAATATTTATCAATAAAATTAGCAACTATGTATATTGATGGGGCAAATGTACTCCCTTTGGTGGTTGCCCAACCAAGGGGAAACTATTACCTTGGTAATGATGAAACTTGCTGGATTGAGGTATTGGTAGACTGTCCAGGAGTTACAGGGTTATTTACCTATGGTTTACCCCCACAATTACCAGTAAAACCAGGAGATATTGTCAGCGTGCCATTTGGTGCCCAAATCTTGGGTGGTGTAGCGATTCGGTTACTGACTGAGCCTCCTCAAGATATACCACCAGAAAAAATTCGCAATGTGGAAGATGTCATTAGCACTGGATTTTTTCCTCGGTTTTATTGGGAATTACTCAATCGAGTCGCTACATACTACTATACGCCCCTCATGCAAGTGATTAAGGTTGCCCTACCCCCTGGTTTGTTGGGGCGCTCCCAACGGCGAATTCGATTGGTGAGGGAAGGAGTAGGGGCGGGGTTTCCCCGCCCGGAGGGAAGGAGTGAAGGAGGGAAGGAGGGAAGGAGGGAAGGAGGGAAGAATTCTAACTCCGAATTCCGAACTCCGAACTCCGAACTCCGAACTCCCCCATCACCCCATCACTCCTATTACTCGGAAACAGCTAGACAGATTTTAGATTTATTGCGATCGCAACCCCAAGGAGATTACAGTTTTATATACTTACAAAGGCAAGTCAGGGGTGCTTGGCGGGGTGTGAGGGAATTACTGCGATTGGGGTTAGTAGAAAGCTATTTAGAACCACCGCGATTTTCTAAGCCTAAATTACAAAAAGCTGTCACCTTAATTAAAAATACCTTTGAAAATGACTTAACCCCCCGTCAGCGAGAAGTGTTAGGAGTACTCAGACAACGGGGTGGTGATATGTGGCACAATGAATTGCTGCAAATTTGTCACGCCAGTTCTTCTATTCTTAAGAACTTGGTACAGAAAGGTTATATAACCGTTGATGACAGGGAAGTATTGCGAAATCCCTTGGCTGAATCAGAAATCATCTCAGAACAGACAAAATTACTCACACCAGCCCAAACTGAGGCATTGGAAACCATTCAGGGATTGGAAGGTTTTGCCACAGCACTGTTACATGGAGTCACGGGTTCTGGTAAAACTGAAGTATACTTACAAGCGATCGCTCCTTTATTAGCAGAAGGAAAATCAGCCCTAGTATTAGTGCCAGAAATTGGACTCACACCCCAACTAACGGATAGATTCCGCGCCCGTTTTGGCAATAAAATTATTATCTATCACAGTGCCCTCTCTGAAGGAGAAAGGTTTGACTCTTGGCGGCAGATGTTAACGGGAGAGCCACAAGTAGTAATTGGTACTCGTAGTGCCGTATTTGCCCCCTTATCCAATTTGGGTTTAATTATTTTGGATGAGGAACATGATAGTAGTTTCAAACAAGATTCTCCCATTCCCACTTACCACGCTCGCACCGTTGCTCAGTGGCGAGCAGAGTTAGAAAATTGTCTTTTATTATTAGGTACAGCCACCCCCTCCCTAGAGACTTGGTTAACCGTGCAAGAAGGAGGGAAGGAGGGAAGGAGTGAAGGAGGGAAGGAGGGAAGGAGTGAAGGAGGGAAGGAAATAATATCTCCCTCTACTTCCCACACTCCCTCTACTTCCCACACTTCCCACACTCCCTCTACTTCCCACACTTCCCACACTCCCTCTACTTCCCACACTCCCCACACTCCCCCACTCCCTCACTCCCACACTCCCACACTCCCTCACTCCCTCACTCCATTACTCCCCCACTCCCACTACCTCTCCCTTCCCGAACGAATCAACTCCCGCCCCCTACCTCCTGTAGAAATAGTAGATATGCGGCGAGAATTGCAACAGGGAAACCGTTCTATATTTAGTAGGGGTTTGCAAACCGCATTGCGACAGTTGCAAGAAAGAGGACAGCAAGGCATATTATTTATTCATCGTCGCGGGCATAGTACCTTTGTCTCCTGTCGCAGTTGTGGATATGTCATCGAATGTCCCCATTGCGATGTCTCTTTGTCCTATCACCACACTGAGAAAAACGCACCACAATTATTACGCTGCCATTACTGTAATTACGGGCAGGCATATCCCCAAAATTGCCCTGAATGCAGTTCCCCCTATTTAAAATTCTTTGGTAGCGGTACCCAACGAGTCGCCCAAGAATTAGCCAGAAATTTCCCCGACTTGCGTTTCATCCGCTTCGATAGCGATACTACCCGCACCAAAGGAGCGCACCGCACCTTATTAACCAGATTTGCCAATGGTGAGGCAGATTTATTAATTGGCACACAAATGCTTACCAAAGGTTTGGACTTACCCCAAGTTACCCTTGTGGGAGTAGTAGCAGCAGATGGACTACTACATTTATCAGATTACCGTGCCAGCGAACGGGCTTTTCAAACCTTAACTCAGGTAGCTGGGAGAGCCGGGAGAGGAGATGATCCGGGTAGGGTGATAGTACAAACTTATACACCGGAGCATACTGTGATTGAAGCAGTACGAGGACATGATTATCATGCCTTCGTAGCAGGGGAATTAGAACAACGGCAGGTACTAAATTATCCTCCTTATGGGAGATTGATTTTATTACGATTGAGTAGTGTAGATCCTGTGGAAGTACAAAATACTGCCCAGGTAATAGCCACAGCTTTACCCCAGGAAGATGGGTTAGATATATTGGGACCGGCACCTGCTAGTATTTTGCGAGTAGCAAACCGTTATCGTTGGCAAATCCTGTTGAAATTTGCTCCAGATTCCCTACCGGATTTGCCAAATTGGGAAGATATTCGCCAATTATGCCCCCCATCGGTAAGTTTAACGATTGATGTAGATCCCTTGAATATTATGTAGGGCTTAATGTGGCGTTGCATAATTGCGGGATGATTTATCTCACGCAGAGGCGCAAAGACGCAGAGAGGATCAAAACTTGAAAATCTAAACATTTATAGTTTCATCCCATGATTCAGCAATGCCCTTAATGTTTGCGTAGCACAGCGTTAGCTGTAATCGTCTTCTGAAAATGATGCCATTTAAACCTCATCCATCTTGAAAACTGGATTTTTTCCTCTAGGAAATACCAAACAAGAAATTCCCCTGTAGGGGCACGGCACCCACAATATTCTTGCATTGCTTCCTAACCTTAATCATGCCGTGCCCACCTCATCCGATATGCCAGCTATACTTTTGCAGATGAACCCAAAGGAGAATACCGGGAAAAAACTACCCCAGTAGGACAATTTCCACCCAACGTCTTTGGTTTGTATGATATGCACGGGAACGTTTGGGAATGGTGTCAAGATACCTGGCATGATAACTATGAAGGTGCGCCCACAGATGGTAGTGCATGGATAAAATTTGGTAATGAGAATGATTATCGAGTGCTGCGGGGTGGTTCGTGTTTCTTCATTCCTGACTTCTGCCGCTGTGCCTACCGTAACTCCTTCTCACCAGACAACGTTTACAGCAGCTTCGGGCTGCGGGTTGCGTGTGTTGTCGCGCCGAGGACTCTTAAGTAGCCCTTTATCCTTACATTATTAATTTAGGCGTAGGTTGGGGAGCCACTCTTGTGCGCGGGTGAATCCTGCGGATACGCTACGCGAGCCCCGCGTTGAGAGAAGTGGCGTTTGAGGGACGAAACCCAACAAACGAAAAATTTGGTATTGTTGGGTTTCACTTCGTTCTACCCAACCTACATTGATTTAAAGATGAATATACTCAAATCTTCTTTTTTTTGGCTTTTATGCTTTACTATCTTTTTTATGCTATCCCTTGATTTTTGGTCTTGGGGCAAAGAACCTGACTTTACTCTTTTTCATCTTCCCAACTGGGTGATTTATTTTATTTGCTTACAACTGTTTATGGCTTTAGCAATATATATATTCTCCATCCATTTTTGGGATAATCAGTCAGATAATTAATGCCAATTTAACCAACTTTGGGGGTTAAATTCCCTGCTTCTACAAGCAGCACTTTTTACGTCGGGGTAAAATCCTCGTTGCAAAAGGCAATTCCTCATATCTTGCACCTGCACCCTAGAAGGGTGAGGCTATACAAGCAAAGCCTGCCTACGCAGGCTAAAAAACCTGATATTTCGTGTTATTGATAAAAATGTATGTTTATTAACAGCATCAAAAATCAGTATTAATACTTTGGTGCAAGATGTCAGATTCTAAATTCTAAATTCTAAATTCTAAATTCTTTTAAAAAAATGATTCCTTATTTAGTTCTTGCCGTTTATTTATTATTCACCCTGGTTATTGGTATTGTTGCCTATCGCCAACAGAAGAATACCCCTGAAGATTACTTTCTTGCAGGGAGAAAAATAAGTCCCATCGTGTTATTTTTCACTTTAACAGCAACTAACTTCAGTGCCTTCTTTTTTCTGGGATTTGCAGGTACAGGCTATCGCATTGGCATTAGTTATTACCCAATGATGGCATTTGCAGGGGGAATAGTTGCTTTATCATTTTATGTGATTGGCTATAAAGTCTGGCTTTTAGGTAAAGAACAAGGTTTCATTACACCTGCGGAATTAATTGAATGCAAAAGCGGGAGCAAAGTTCTAAAATTAATTTTTCTTGCCGTGATGGTGATTTTTACCCTACCCTATTTAGCCTTACAACCGATTGGTGCTGGATATTTACTAGAAAATTTAACTAAAGGACAAATACCTTACTTTGCTGGAGCAACTTTTTTAACGTTGGTAATTGTGGTGTATGTATTCATCGGCGGGATGAAAAGTGTTGCTTTAACCGATGTACTCCAGGGAGTATTAATGTTTGTTTTAATGTTCTTAGCTCTATTCACCATTGCCAATAAATTAGGAGGAATTACTGAAGCTAATCGTGCCGTTTATGCTATCAAACCAGAACTTCTTTCCCGTGAGGGAGTAGACAACTTTTTTACTAAATCCAAGTGGTTTAGTTATATGCTGTTATTCCCCATGTGTGTGCCCATGTTTCCTCAAATGTTCATGCGGTTTTATACACCAAAAACTTCTCAATCCCTGAAAATTTCTGCGAGTTTATATCCCTTAATCACAACAATTTTGTTTATTTGTCCTGTGTTAATTGGGATGTGGGGACATATTCGTTTTCCAGATTTAACTGCCAAAGCTACCGACCAAATTTTACCAATGATGCTGTTGGAATATACACCAATTTGGATAGCTTCTGTGGTGATGGTAGGGGCACTGGCAGCTTTTATGTCAACAATGGATTCCCAACTGCTTGCTCTCAGTTCCATGCTCACCAGGGATATTTATATTCCCTATATTCGTCCCCATGCCTCCCTGAAAGAACAAACTTTAGTCGGGAGAATCCTAATTATTATTTTAGCACTTATGGGGTTAATTATTGCATATAATCCCCCTGCAACACTTTTAGCGATCGCCAGGGATGCATTTACGGGATTAGCAATACTTTTCCCCACGGTAATTGCCGTTTTATATGACAAAAAAGTTAACCCTATCAGTTGTATTATTTCTATTTTGGTAGGAGAGGTAATATTAGTAGGTTTTCAATTAGGTGTAATTCCTGCAACTTTTACCTTTGGTTTTTTACCAATAGTACCAATAATTGCCATTTCTTCTGTAATTATTGTTTTAGGCAAGATGATTCCTCAGCCAAATTGATAGATAAAATTGGTGAGCGAAAAAGTGTGGGGAGTGTGGGAGGTGTGGGGAATTATAGCGGTTTTCAGTTGAGTACAATACAAAGTTTATTCCTAATATTTAAGACAGGCTATAATCTCATCCCACAAGATTGTATTTCATCCAAGTGAAAAATGCTATATTTTTTGCATACTGAGCTAGAAATCCAGCGCAAAATTTCGTTCACCCAAATGAGCGATCGCTCATATTTGAACTAAGGTAAAAGTGAAGGGTCACCCTGAGAATTTTTTAGCTAAGTTACGAAAATTGTCAAAACTGCAAGTTGTTTGAAATCACACGCTAACATAAGGTGTAATCAACAGGTTATATCCGCCTTTTATGCTGGAAATGCAACGTGGACAATCTATGATGGAACGCCGACAATCCTTGATTGAAGCTCACCTGTTGGCAAGTTGCATCCATCATCAACTTATACCAATTTCAAAAAAGAATAGGACAAATAGATTCTTGTTCGGTGACGTAGCATTGCTAAGTCTCTACCGAGGTATGTGTTGCGATCGTTTATTAAATCGGTATTGGTATTAGAAAGCGTACTATGTCAACAACCCCGACCTAAAGGTGCGGGGCATCCAGCCTAAAAACTGGTAGCTCCTAGTTGACCAGACTAAGTACCTTGAGTACTACGTTAGAGGCAAGAGTTAAAGACCTACCAAGGGATACGTAGCTAGTCCCTTGCTCTAGAACTGAACAGTTAAACATTTTTACAGGGGTTAAGGAAGTGCTGTTTGGATAGTTACGCCTGACGGCGAACGGGAGTCGCTCTTTGCTGGAAACCAACAAGACCGCGCTCCCTCACCGACCTCTAACATTGTCGTTCGCGAAGCGTGTCCCTTTGGGACTCAGCTAACTTTACCACTGAGGCATTAACAATGCAAAATTACGTTTTTCTTGTTGATTCAAACAAACAACCACTTAATCTAATTAAACCGAAACAAGCTCGTAGGTTACTGGATTTAGGTAAAGCTGCTGTATTCAGACAGTATCCTTTTACCTTAATATTAAAAACTCGGATTGATAACCCAACGATTCGACCATTAACTATTAAGCTTGACCCTGGTAGCAGATTTACAGGTATCGCAGTTTTAGATGGGGAAAATGTTATTTGGGCTGCTGAACTAGAACATCGAGGTTATCAAATAAAAGATTCTTTATTGTCTCGCAGACAATTAAGAAGTAACCGCAGGAATAGAAAAACACGGTACAGAAAACTACGATTTGATAACCGTAAACGTAGTGAAAACTGGCTACCACCAAGCTTAGAACATAGAATTTTAACTACTGAAACATGGGTTAAACGTTTAATACGTTATGCACCTATTACAGAATTATGGATTGAAAAAGTAAAGTTTGATATGCAACAAATGCAAAATCCAGAAATATCTGGGGTTGAATATCAACAAGGAGAATTGAAAGGTTATCAAGTGCGTGAGTACTTGTTAGAAAAGTGGGGTAGAGAATGCACTTATTGTAGTAAAAAAAATGTGGTCTTGCAGGTTGAACATATTTATCCAAAGTCAAAAGGAGGTAGTAATAGAGTTAATAATTTATGCCTTGCTTGTGAAAACTGTAATCTCAAAAAAGGTAATAAGCCAATTGAAGAATTTCTCAAAAAGAAACCTAGTCTGCTACAAAAAATCAAATCTAAGGCTAATCAGCCATTAAAAGATGCAGCCGCAGTCAACGCAACAAGAAATAAATTAGTAAAAGTTTTAGCTAATTTATTACCAGTTACAACGGCAACAGGAGCGCAAACTAAATACAACAGGACTAGATTAAATCTACCAAAACATCATTGGATTGATGCTGCTTGTATTGGTGATATTGATACTTTAAAAGTATTAACTAATCAGCCATTAAAAATAAAATGTAATGGTCATGGAACTCGTCAAATGTGCCGTACTGATAAATACGGCTTCGTGCGATTCGTTTCCTATAAAGTGGAAGGTTTAACAGCCTGAAACGAACTAGGAGCAAGGAAACTAACCCTTCGTATCGGTTAGAACTGAACCTTGACAACTTGGATTCCCATGCAGGTGTAATTCCTGCCACTCTCGACGCGGAGTTGAAGCGTAACCCCCACACATCGGGTGACATCCGATTGTGACCATTGCAGCGGGGTTAAACGACGAGTAACTTCAAACCTCTTGAGGTCAATCGGCTAGCTCAGTTGGGAAGGGTTAATGTTTAATGAACTCACTTGAAACCTTCGTTAATTTAGAGCTGTGGCAAAGAGGTGAATGTAGCCGGAGCTACGACCACAGCAGTCAAAAAGACAATGGGGAAATGTGGCTGGTGAATTGAAACCGTCACCAGAAAGCGTTCACGAGAGTTATCTGAAAGAAAGATAACTGTACTAACCCCGGAGGAGTGTGAGAACCCCACCCCCAACGGCAAATGGGAACCAGGAACGAATTAACTCCCCTGTTCTCCCTCAGTAAGAACTGAGTAGGTAGTCAACCGCATGAAACAGGTGGAGTAGGATGACTTCATAAGCGAATGCCCTTGGTAATGCAAGGGATATGCAGACGGAAGTCCAATTGTAGGAGATGTAGAGGTATCAAGTAGTACAAATGTCGTGAGATGAAGGTAAATTACCAGAGTACGAATAAAAACCTAGAAGTATCAGTACGCGACCAATGGAAAAATATCCCTTGGCGCAAGCTAGAACGGAAGGTTTATAAGCTACAACGACGCATCTACAGGGCTTCACAGCGTGGTGAAACTCTCAAAGTAAGGAAGCTACAAAGGCTATTGATGAAGTCCAGAGCTGCAAAGCTGCTAGCCATAAGACGGGTAACGCAGGAAAATAAGGGCAAGAAGACTGCTGGTATAGATGGTGTAAAATCCCTAACTCCATACCAGAGGTTAAAACTCGCCAAAAACTTGCGAATCAACGGTAAGGCAAAACCCACAAGACGAGTTTGGATACCCAAACCCGGAAAGGAGGAAAAACGCCCCCTTGGAATACCCGTCATGGAAGATAGAGCCAAACAGAAACTAGTTCAACTAGTTCTTGACCCGGAATGGGAAGCTCGTTTTGAGCCAAATTCATACGGCTTCAGAAAAGGACGTTCATGTCATGACGCAATAGACGCAATAAACAGCAGTATCCAAAAAATGCCCAAATGGGTGTTAGATGCAGATATTGCAAGTTGTTTTGACCGCATAAATCATCAGGCACTACTCAACAAGCTAAATACTAACCCCAATATCCGCAGGCAAATTAAAGCCTGGTTACAAAGCGGGGTAATGGATGGTATAAAGTACCACGATACCACTGAGGGTACACCACAGGGCGGAACGATATCGCCACTTCTGGCAAATGTCGCGCTCCACGGTTTGGAAAACCGAATTAGTCAAGCATTTAGCGGAGGGTACTTTATTTCCCCCCAAGGAAAAAGAAAAAGATACTCTTCTAACACAGTAAGATTAATTCGATACGCAGATGACTTTGTGTTACTACACGAAGACCTCAATACCATCTTAATAACTCGAAATATAGTATCTGAATGGCTTCATGACATGGGATTGGAATTAAAGCCATCTAAAACAAAAATTACTCATACCCTGAACGGAGGAAAGGAGTATGAAACTGGATTTGATTTCCTTGGATTTCATATTCAGCAATTCGAGGTTGGTAAACACCAATCACGAACAAAAGACAAAATAAAAAGGATTGGCTTTAATTTCAACACAATCATCACTCCCAGCAAACAGAAGATACAAGCTCACCTGGAAAAAATTCATCACATGATTTTAGTTGGTAAAGCAAAAGTTTTACCCCAGGTAAAGCTAATAGCAAACCTCAATCCGGTAATACGGGGATGGGCTAACTATTATAAAACAGTTAATAGTTCTGTGATTTTTCACAAATTAGACCACCTGATGTATCTGAAGTTAAGGCGTTGGACTAAAAGACGGCATTCCAATAAAAGTAAAACCTGGATAGCCAGTCGCTACTGGGGCATACATGATGGAAAAGGTTGGGAGTTCATCGATAAAAGAACAGGGATAACCTTAGAAAAATATTCCAACACAAAACTCAGAAGTCCGGGGACTAAAGACGAGTATGTGAAGGTAAAAGGCAAAAAAAGTCCCTATGACGGTGACATAGCATATTGGGCAGCAAGAACGGGAGAGCATCCAGAATTGCCAAAACGGAAGTCACTTCTGTTAAAGCAACAAAAACAAAGATGTACTTATTGCGGGTTGTTTATCACCGATGCACTAGATACAGAAGTCCACCATAAAGACGGAAACCATAAAAATGATAAATGGGAAAACCTAGAACTCATACACATGGTCTGTCATGATTTAATGCACGCAAACAAAACCAATAAGAAAAACCATGCTGATGGGACAAAACGGCAGGATAAAAGTTACGGAGTATCAATCGATAAGTTTCCATTTTACATTTAGCCTCCAAAGAAGGAAGGAAGACTCCATCCACCTTCCCCTAAACCTGAATAATGGTAAGAAGCTTGTTATGACAAAACAACTACAATTGAGGAGCCGTGTGAAGGGGCAACTTTCACGCACGGTTTTGAAGACCAACGGAGGAGGCAACAAATCCGTTGAGTTTAACCC
>JASJDS010000200.1 GCA_030065055.1 Calothrix sp. MO_192.B10 | reverse complement strand
AAAACCTTGTAGTGATTATTGGATTTGTATACTTTTTCTAAGTCATACTTACCAATACCTTTTCGAGCTTTAAAATATAACTGTCTAGCATAATAAATTCCCATGTTTGTGAGTTTATGAGACTCTTCACATAAGAATTGTAATATTGCAATTAAGTTTTGATCTTGCTTAACTAAAACTTGCTGACAACCGTACATTTTATTTGGTTAAAACTAAAATAATTGTACCATGCTACAGGACGATTAAAATCGTCTATCTCTCGTTTTCATCCCCTGCCTAAAGGCTAGGGGCTTTCAACTTCGTCTATGGTAACACAGCGAAGTATCTCAGAGATTTTTCACTTCGTTTAGAATTACAGTTTTAAACCGTTTTTAGTATATTTTTAGTAGCTAGACATGATTATTTGACGATAATGGTTCCTAGAAGTCCTTATCTTCAAATGTAGTGGTGACGGTAACCGGGAAATTTTTCTTCTGCTTATTTGTCCAGCCAGAACATTTGCCCCATACAGAAATTGATTTTTTGAGGGTTTTCTTCACCTTCTTTGTTTTATTTTTGTGAAGATCGGGTAAAACCCATGCACCTCCAAGTGCTTTTTGACCAGCTTTTTCTAAATCTTGTAAAGAAAAAGGCTTCATTGTAATAGTCTTGGAATAGGATTGACTGTTTGTATTGCCGTTGATTATTGTCTTAGCATTTTGTCCTTGCGGTTTATAGGAAAGGTGAGTAACTTTTCTACCAGCAGGGCAAGCCATACCAATTTTGAATTTAATCTTCAGGTTACCATTTGTTGTGGCTAAGAAATGATTACCACAAGTATTGCCATTACCACATGGATAAGATTTATGCTTCATGGGAACATAGGCTGTGGTACCACCTAATTGTGCCAAACTCGGTCCGGAACTTGTTGGAGTAGTCCCGATATTTCCTGGGCCTGGAAATTGTGCTGAAACAGAAGTAGACATTGCTAATGTCATTAGAGCTGTTAGAGAAATAGATTGTATTGATAGTTTCATGTTCATTACCGTTATTATTGTTTCAACAAAAATCTAGATTGTGTAAATAATTTTTCTGTTGAATTCAAAAGGAATAATAATTTTTTAAATTAATTATTCTTGTCTTCAATAACAACATCATGATGCATATTTATGATGCTAACAATAGGAAAAAATCAGGCGTTCAATATAATTAATAGGATAAAATCAGGTGATTCAAAACTAAGATAATGTTTGTCAAGTTTAAAAGGTTACTTCAAACTTCTCTCCACTAGACGCGGAGAGTTTATTCTCAATGCGTAAGTCCTAGGAAATTGCGATCGCCTCAAGTTATGATAAATCTTGAGAAGCGATCATTTAATGCTGATACCAATGAAAGCTTGAATATAGCTCGTAAAGTAATCCCAAACTTCATGGATGGGATAGAGGAGCCAGTGCGTTGCGGGGGTTCCCGCAGTTGTAGCAACTGGCGTGGATTGCCGTTTATCCCTGTAGTTTTAGGACTTTGGACTAAGATTACAAACGTAGTTGTCTAGGTCATGTCTACATCTGAGTAGATATGAAAAGGTTTCTATGAGCGGTGAGCGCTGATAATGGGAAACTGTTAGCGCAGCACAAGAGTGCAGGAGGCTAACTGAAATGATGCATTTCCCAGTAAAATAACTGGGCATTGCAAATACGAACAGGTAAAATACCAGGTAAAATACAATGGCTGAAGCTCGTATCGGGATTATTGGTGGTAGCGGTCTATACAAAATGGATGCTCTACAAAATGTCCGAGAAGTAGAAATCCAAACTCCCTTTGGTTCCCCTTCCGATGCTTTCATTTTGGGGACATTAGATAATACACCTGTAGCTTTTTTAGCACGTCATGGTCGTAATCACGCACTGTTGCCCTCCGAATTACCATTTCGTGCCAATATTTATGCCATGAAACAATTGGGAGTAGAATATTTAATCTCTGCAAGTGCGGTGGGTTCTTTAAAAGCGGAAGCCAAACCCCTAGACATGGTGGTTCCCGATCAATTTATCGATCGCACCAAAAATCGCATTTCTACGTTTTTTGGGGATGGGATTGTGGCTCACATTGCTTTTGGCGACCCGGTTTGTAATAATTTAGCTGGAGTATTAGCTTCGGCGATCGCAGATTTAAATTTACCCGATGTGACTCTTCACCGTGGGGGAACCTATGTTTGTATGGAAGGTCCTGCATTTTCTACCAAAGCAGAATCCAATCTGTATCGCAGTTGGGATGCAACGGTAATTGGAATGACTAATTTACCAGAGGCGAAGTTGGCTAGGGAAGCGGAAATTGCCTATGCTACCTTAGCTTTGGTAACGGATTACGATTGTTGGCATCCAGAACATGACAGTGTGACTGTAGATATGGTAGTAGCAAATTTACAGCGTAATGGGATTAATGCCCAAAAGGTAATTCGAGAAACAGTGAAGCGTTTGAGTGCTAATCCTCCTACTAGTGATGCTCATTCAGCATTGAAATATGCAATTCTCACCCCATGGGATAAAATTACAGCAGCAACTAAGGAAAAAATGGGGCTATTGTTGCAAAAATATCTGTAGCTCCGTTAGATCCCGACTTATAGCCTACGGGAAGCCACTAAGGATTTGAGATGAAATAAAATACAAAACCTTGCCCTATCCTGTCAGACATCCCTCTCCTTAATAAGGAGAGGGAAAGATTTTTGCATCGCAAAAAGCGAGGGTGAGGTTCAATTATAAAGGATCGAGCGATACAAAACCGCTGAAGTTGAGTGTCGAAGCGTGGCGAAGACACTCAACTGTACTTCAGGCAGTGGATGTAGTTGAGCGATTAGTCCCTTTAGGGACTGGGTTGATATTCTTATATGCTTCACGTTAACATAAGAATATGGTTAATTGGTCGATTCCATGATTGTTTATGAGTTCAAAGTCAAAGGAAAAGACAAACAATATCGCGCTGTAGATGAGGCTATTCGTACATCTCAATTTATCCAAAATAAGTGCTTACGTTATTGGATGGATAACAAAGGTGTTGGCAGATATGACCTCAATAAATATTGCGCGGTATTAGCCTCTGAATTTCCTTTTGCTGATGAACTTAATTCAATGGTTAGACAATCTGCTGCGGAACGCTCTTGGTCTGCAATAGCTCGGTTTTACGATAACTGTAAAAAGAAAGTCAAAGGTAAAAAAGGCTTCCCAAAATTTAAGAAAAACTGCCGTTCAGTTGAATACAAATCATCTGGATGGAAGCTTTCTTCAAGCAGAAAAGCTATAACTTTCTCTGACAAGAAAGGTATTGGAACCCTTAAATTAAAGGGAACCTATGACCTTAATTACTACAACATCAAACAAATTAAACGTGTGCGGTTAGTGCGTCGTGCTGATGGGTATTACGCTCAATTTGCAATTGATGTTGATGTTAGGATAGAAACTCAACCTACTAACCAGATAGTGGGTCTTGATTTGGGATTGAAGTATTTCATTGCTGACAATAAAGGCAATATAGAACTAACACCCCAGTTCTACCGCAAGTCAGAAAAACAGTTAAACCGCGCTAATCGCAAAAAGTCTAAAAAGTTTAGTGCAGAGCGTAAAAAAGCCAAACAACGGCAATCAAACAATTACCACAAAGCTAGAACTCGATATGCGCGTAAGCATTTAAGGGTAAGTAGGCAACGGAAAGAGTATTGCAAGAGATTAGCGTACTCCGTAATCCAATCTAACGATTTGGTAGCTTATGAAGACTTAAATGTGAAAGGGCTTGTTAGAAATCGACATCTAGCTAAATCAATATCTGATGCTGGTTGGTATACTTTCCGCAGTTGGTTAGAATATTTTGGTCATAAATATGGGAAAGTGACTGTTGCAGTACCTCCCCACAATACAAGTCAAAATTGTTCTAACTGTGGCGAGAAAGTGAAGAAATCTCTGTCCACTAGGACTCACGCTTGTCCTCACTGTGGATACACCGAAGATAGAGATACCAATGCAGCAATCAACATTTTGAGATTAGGACTCAGTACGGTAGGGCATACCGGAACTTACGCTACAGGAGATTTGCCCTCTTGGGCAGTTGGTGCAAACCTGCTGTCTAACGGCGAGTCTGTGAATGTAGAATCTCCTCGCCTTTAGGCAGGAGAGTGTCAACACAGCTTTTGAAAGCACAATTGTAATTATTCAGAAGTGATCGGCTAGCGATCGCAATCTGAAGTAAGTGGTAAAACCCTTTTTTTCATTCCGCATTTTTCCTAACCCTCTAGAAAATGAGCGAACCGGGAGTTATTACTTATTCTTAATCAAAAAATTGCCTCCTAACATTAGGAGGCTACATTTTAACTAGCAATATATTCTTTGAAACTAGCACGACGGCGACGCATATGGGCAAGAGCTTGATGCTCTAACTGACGTACCCGTTCACGACTGAGATTCAATCGTTCACCAACCTTCGCCAAAGACATTTCATTACCATCATTTAACCCAAAACGTAGGGCTAAAACCTCTCGCTGTTGAGGTGTCAATTCTGCCATCATCGTCTGTAAGTCTTGGCGCAAGAACTCCTGAATTGTGTAATATTCTGGAGATGGACCGTCATCTTCCAACATCTCTTGTAATTCAGTATCTTGATTATCGCCGACTCGCACGTCTAAAGATACTGGCTGACGTGCCATATTTAGATACTCTCGAATTTGAGCAGGTTCTAATTGCAGTTCTATAGCAATCTCAGCAGGAGAAGGGGAACGACCTAACTTTTGAGCTAATTCTCGCTGTACTTTTTTGATTTTATTCAGTTTCTCGGTAATATGGATTGGTAGGCGGATAGTACGTCCTTGTTGGGCGATCGCTCGCGTAATTGCTTGGCGAATCCACCAGTAAGCATAGGTAGAGAATTTATAACCCCGAGTTGGATCGAATTTCTCTACACCCCGCTCTAATCCTAAAGTCCCTTCCTGGATTAGATCGAGAAACTCCATATTGCGCTTTTGATACTTCTTGGCAATGGCAACCACTAAGCGCAAATTCGCTTCGATCATCTTTTGTTTTGCCCGTTTGCCTTGGTTGACAGTTTGTTTTAGCTCCGTCTCGCACAGATTGACTCTGTCAGCCCATTCTTGCAAATTGGGTTCGCGCTGCAATTCCTTTGCCAAAGCTTCTTTGGCATCTAGCAACGCCATCATTTGTTGTACCTGCTTCCCATAGACAATTTCTTGCTCGCGGGTTAGCAGGGGTACACGACCAATCTCCCGCAGATAGGTTCGCACCATATCAGCCGTGAATTTGGTGTTTTGGTTTTCGGTTTGGGTGTTAACAATAGGCATTGGTGCGTTGTCCTCTACTCCGTAAACGTGATGAATCCTTCAACTAGAACGGATTGGGAAAGGTAGTATAAATCTTACTTAAAATTTCAAACCCCCAAAGACACTCTCTTTCGATAGAATTTGTCAAGACTGCGAGCCCTGGAGATAGGTTCCCCCCACATCCCTAAATATTTTTTTGCTGCTTTCCACTGGTTGTTCGATAATTCTTTCTGTTCTCAATCGCTGGCGACAGTTCAAGGTGAAGTCAGTATGAGTTCCACTTATTTAATATTACGACAAATTTGGGTGAGAGTAAAGTATTTTAGATAAATCTTTTAATTATAGTACATAATGGTTACTCTTAAAAAAAACATCAAGTTGTTGTCAGTAGGCTATATATATAATGTTGACGTGAACCAGCTCCTTCAGGTTGCCAGAAACTAGGGTAATAACCGAACTGAGTGCTGCTGATACTGGAGGGATGTCACGAAATATTACATTTCTGGAATCAAGAATGAATGACTTGTAGTTGATATATTTTGCTGGTGATGAAAACAGACACAATTTTCTATACTCTGCTACAAAATCTTCCCAGTGTTTTCTTTGAACTATTAGAGCAACCTCCAACCCTCGCATCACGTTATGAGTTTTCCTCTGTGGAAGTCAAAGAGCTCGCACGACGCATTGATGGGGTATTTTTACCAAAATCTGACTTTCCCGGAGAACCAATTTATTTTGTCGAAGTACAGTTTCAGACAGATGAGGATTTGTACTGGAGATTAATAACAGAGGCTGCTGTTTACTTAAATCAATATAAACCAAATCGAAGGTGTCAAGGCGTTGTTTTATGGGCAAAACGCAGTTTCGATCCTGGTATTCCTTTGGTTTATCAGCCTTTATTTGATGCTCGATATATTCGTATAATTTATTTAGATGAGTTAGATGAAGGTTCTGGTTCTTCCATCGGTTTGGGAATTATCAAGTTAGTAGTTGCGCCAGAAGATGAAGCAATACAACAAGCAAGAAGCTTGATAAATCAAGTACAACAAGCAGATGCCGCAAACCGTCGCAACCTTTTAGAATTGGTAGAAAGGATGCTAGTTTATAAATTTTCGTCCTATAGTCGGCAGGAGTTAGAAGCGATGTTTGGTTTAAGTGAGTGGAAACAAACCCGTTTTTATCAAGAAGTTAGGGAAGAAACAAGACAGGAGCTAAAAGAAGAGATTAAGGAAGAGATTAAGGAAGAAACACAGTTAGATACAAAATTAGGAACCATACCTCGTTTGCTCAAGTTAGGGTTGAGCATAGAGCAAATTGCAGAAGCACTTGAGTTAGATATTGAAGTTGTACGTCAGGCTGCTAAGGGAGCAAAATATTGACACTCTCCTGCCTAAAGGCGAGGAGATTCTTGGTTCAACGAGTCCACTTAAACTAAACCCCTTGCGGTATCTAGCCCAGAGGTGGTTCTCTCCCCAAGCGTTGACTTTCCGAGTGCCCCTCGGTAGTTGGATTATTCCAAAATTTGTTTGACTTAAATTCTGTGTCGTCTAGTCTCCATGTAGACGCGAAGCGGCTTCCCGAAGGGTAGATTTTACCTATTCCTGGAAAAGAGCTAGAACTATGAAATAGAACCCCATATCTTCAATTGTCAAGGTACAGATTGCCCCTAGGCAGTTGGGTTTTTATACAGGTTGATTACCGTTCCTGTTAGATTTAATTTTACTACAAATTGACTGAGGCGTAAACGCCTCTAACGGCTTTCATCCCTTGCCTGAAGTACGTCTGAATCTCTTCGCCGAGCTACAAGACTCAGACTCAAGGGTTTTCAGCCTGTTTTTTTATAACCGCCTCCATCTTGGTTGATATCCGCTTTAAGTAACACACGTGCATGATTGATTTTGTAGGCAGCCGTTTTACCTGTAGTTGTTAATTTTTCTAAGTATTCTCTCTCTTCCCCCGTTAGGGAGACGATGTATTTTTTCTTAGGCATCACACACACCACATTGATTTGGGTGTTTATAGATTACCGTGTTTCTGTATCCCTCAACTCAAAATTGACAGACTACTAGTTTGTAGAATTTAATAGTTTTTAAAAACCTATTGATAACTAAATATCAAAAAATATTTATTTTGTGGAATTATAGGACAAATTAGAAATGGGAAATTAAGAGCATACTTAAAACCCCAAGTCTGCTTTGGCTAATTCCGCAGCAGCTAATACTTCTGCATCGGGCTTTTCTGACCAAATAGGATCGCCAATCTCTTCATAAAATACTGTATCGTAGGGACGGGTACGCACCACCACCGGCATGGGAACGGCGTGTCCTAAAATCAAAGCTTGTTGCTTGGAGTCTAATTTAGCTAATACCGATCGCAATGCACTTCCACCAGAAACCCCAGTAAAAATTGCCTCAATATCTTTCTCATCATTCAGCAAAGCGGTAACGCGAGTGCCAACTTGAGACATAACTTCATTATCTATCCCCGATGGGCGTTGATCGACTACTAGTAGGGTAACGAAATATTTCCGCATTTCCCTGGCAATGGTGCCAAAGATAGTACTCTGAACAATACTAGAATCAAGAAAGCGGTGCGCTTCCTCAATGGTAATCATTAATTGAGTGGGGCGATCGCTCGGATTTTTGGTCTGTAAAAATTTCTCGGCTTTACTGACATAATGCTGGTGAATCCGTCTGGTAATCATGTTTGTCACCAACATATAGGAAAGCATATCGGACTGGGAGCCAAATTCTACCACTATATTCTTCCCAGCTTCTATCGATCGCAACATTTGGTTAACATAATTCTGAGGACAAGCAGCGCGCATATACTTTAAGTTTTCCATGCGTAGGAGTTTGCGTTGCAAGGCGGTAATTGAACCTTGGTGTCCCCGTTTCTCCTCACAGAATAGTTTAATCTCCTCATTGCTCATGTTAATTAGCTGGAGAATCCAAGACTTACCAAACTCTGCATAAAGAATATTGGCGTTATCTATACTCGCGTCTGAAAGTCCCAATTCCCTACTACATAACTTAATATCTTCAACTTCAATTTGGTCGTAACTCAGATATAGTTCTTGGGCGTGGGGAACTCCTCGCCGTTTCGTAGAAGCAGGGTCTAGGGTATATACTTCTACTTTGTCAGGAAATAACTGCTTTAATCCCTTAACTGTACTAAATTGCTTGCCTTCCGATACCGCTTCCCAGCCATATTCAGAATGCATATCAAAAATTAAATTTACCGCCGCCTGTTTACGAATGGTTCCAGCCAACAACAACCGCGTCAAGAAAGATTTCCCCGTACCTGACTTGCCAAAAACACCATTGCTGCGCTCTACAAACCGATTTAAATCCAGACAAACTGGAACATCCATATCCAAAGGTTTGCCAATGGAGAAATTTTTGCGGATGGGATCGTCTTCCCAACCAAATACCCGGCGAAAGTCTTCTTCTGCGGCTTCGTAAACCTGACTAAAATGGGTGGGAATAGTCTTCACCGGCAACAATTCCATCGTAGTACTGGTTTGAGCCTCAAAGGATGCCAACCCCGACGACTGCTTTGCAGATTTTCCATTATTATTCACCGGGTCATCTTCATGGGATTCTGGTGTAAACATTAACATTGGGGCTAAATTGACAGTACCGTAAGTACCGCTTCCTGCCAGGATTTCTCGTAAGAAAGTATCTTCCCAGTTAGGAGGATTCGCGATAATTCGTTGATTGGCAGTTCCTAATGCTACATCGGTCAGCATACAGAAAAAACGCGATCGCATCCCCTGCACGACTAAAAATTTACCCACCCGCATATCTTCCACGGAAATATCTGGGTGTAATCTCACTTCTAGTCCGCCGGTGAGGGAACCTTGTATGACTGAACCTAATGGTTGTCCCAAATTCATTTGATTACTTGCACAATTATTGGGATTCGTCTTAAGTTGAATTTTAGTCGTAAAATGCCAAAATGGTGACGAAATTTTACCATAAATACCAGAGGGTAAATGTAGAGGTAGCCGCCTTACGGCACCCCTCTCCTTAATAAGGAGAGGGGCTTGGGGTGAGATTTTATATTTAATTTGACCTGTGTTACTTAATCAATTTGAATTGAAGTTGGAGCATTCCCCGTACCAGCTTGTCCTGTTAAGGGTTTGCGGAATTGGGAATAAAGCCGATCGCGCCAGGTAAAAAATGGTTCATAATCTGGATTATCGGCTAAACCAGGAACGCCTTTACCTCTGAGAGTTTCCGGCATATCTAGATAAGCACCATCGGGGAACTTCAACAATATGGATAAACCAGCCACGGCAAAATCCGCCAAGCTAGGTTCATCCCCAAGTAAGTAAGGACTATCTGCCAATATTAAACACAATGCTTCTAAATCTTGTTGCAAATCTCTCATGGCAGATGCAACCACCTCTGGACTATAACCCACCCCAACACCTAAAATTTTCAGAAAATCCCCAGGTACTTCTCCCACCAAATTTTTTAATAAATCTGGCGTAGTTTTAGGTAGTAAAGATTTGCGAAAACTTTGGTCTTGGCTAACAGCAGAGAATAAAGCCTTCCTACCCTTAACACCAATGGACTCATCCGCCCATTCTTCCATCATTAAGCATAAACCCCTTTGTTTGGGTTCTGTAGGTATTAAAGGCTGTTCGGGATACTGTGTTTCTAAATACTTGGCGATTTCCGTAGAATCAGCAATAAATTTACTACCATCTTTTAATACCGGGACTTGTCTTTGACCAGTCATCCGGAACAGTTCCACTTGCCCAATGCCTGGAGTTACCTCATGCTTACGATATTCTAACCCTTTGTAGTCCAGGATTAAGCGTACTTTTTCTGAGTATTGAGATAGTTCAAATTGGTATAATTCCAGCATTAGTGAAATCCTGCACTGAATACATCTATAGATTTTACAACTTTATTTTCACCAATCTTAATTAAATTGTGGATTCAATTCCATAGAAGTTCGGCTTTCATTGGTTACATCTTACTGCACTAAAGAGATCATTTAAATATCAATCAAATATAAAATTATATAAGACTACTATTTTATTTGTGAAAATATTACACAGACTTCTAAATCCTTGTCTCTGTTCCCAATCATTAGAATTAGTAAGGTCAAATAATTTGAAGTTTTAGATTTTAGATTGAATATACTGATGTACCACCTCGATGTTTGTACCATTAAAAAATTAGTGCTGAATAAATATAACCTAATTACTATATAGAGGTTGATATGGTTTAAAAGTTAGATGACACTAGGATCAACCGGTATCAATTATCACATTCAAATTGTTTTTTCCAGATTCATTAATGTAGTTAACATGGAATCATAGCTGGTATAATTTTTATAGAATTTTGTTAATCATGCAAAAAATCAAGAACAGAATATCTAAGTTCTTTAGTTAGATTTCATGAGTAGCAAAATGTGATAAGTCTTTATGTGATGTGTGTAAATAAAAGCCAAACCAAATTCATGAAAGTAGATTCTATAAATTTGCTAACCAAACTAGCTGGTATCGTCGGAATAACCGGTGCTAGTGTTTGCTTTGGTATGGCAGCTGGTGCTAATGAGGTAGTGAATCCCAATCCCAGTATTTTTCAAGAAGCTCCATACAGTCGCAGTCAGCCCATTCAGGTTAATGCTCAATACACATCGAGTGAATCTTCTCCCCAAGGGACAAAGAGTAATAAGCCAAGTAAAAAAATAATCGCACAAGCTAATAGGAGACCTAGTATCTTTGACGAGTGTCCTTACAACCGTGCTGCTTGTGGAACTACTACTCCTGGGGTGACACCACCAGTACCTGCTCCAGCTCCTACACCTACCCCACCAGACGTAACAGTACCAACAATCCCAACACCAGGAACGGAAACTCCTCCTACAACCCCTACAACTACTACAGAGGATAAAAATGTAGTGGCCTTAGCGGAGTCAAATCCATCTTTTTCCACCCTAGTTAAGGCGCTGAAAGCAGCTGGGTTGGTAGACACTTTGCAAGGCAAAGGTCCTTTCACTATTTTTGCACCCACCAATGAAGCTTTTGCCAAATTACCCCAAGATGCAGTTCAGGATTTATTCAAGCCTGAAAATAAAGAGGTATTGGTGAAGATTCTCACTTACCATGTGGTATCTGGCAATGTGGAAGCAGGTACATTAAAAGCAGGTGATGTTAAAAGTTTGCAAGGCGATCCTATCAAGGTGAAGATTGATTCTGACAAAAAAGAAGTAATGGTAAATGATGCCAAGGTGACTCAAACTGATATCAAAGGTACTAATGGTATTATTCATGTCATCGATCAGGTCATCATTCCTCCCAGTTTATAAACTGTTGGCAAAAAAAGCGATTGTGACAAAATCCAGTAAATATTAAATCTTAAGAAGACTCATCCCGTTCATCTAAATTGGACGGGTTTTTTGATCAGGAAGAAGGAAGAAGGAAGAAGGAAGAAGGTTCAATGATAGGGAGATTCTGGTCCCCAGTAATTGTAGACCAGTAAATCTATGATTTACTGGGGCGATCGCATCGCAGTATCATTAGTTTAATTGATTATCATCAAAATAATTTGGTATCGATTTCAAGCTATCTGGATTCCATACGTAGTCTTTCATATCTTTGGGCCAGGATACTTCCTCTGGAGTAGCAATTTTCAAATAATTTTGATTCAGTTGGAAATATAAACTAGGAAAATCACCAACTTCTAAGCCGTTTTTGCGAAAAGTTTGGCGTAACAATTCGGTAGTAAACATCATGTTATGGGCTTCAAAACTACCTTCAGGGAATAAACGGGGAAATATCAAGAATTTGAGATCATCTCGACCTTTTTTTGTTGCTTGTTCTGGTGTGATGCCAAATTTTTCAGGTAAGGGATCGCCTGTAATAGAAACCATAATATACTTTGGTCCTTTGATCCAATTTTTGTAGCCATTGCCAAAATTGAAGACTCGAATAAGTTGATAACTATATTCCTGCCATTTCAGCTCCCAAATTTGCCTTTTTTTAAAATTCCAAATTGCTGCGTGTTGGTCAATAAATTTTCTTTTGGCACGGTTAATAGCTCTAGCCAACAAAATTGTTCCATGACTATCAGCTGATAAATGCAGAGGAGTATGGCTATCCAAGGCACGAACAATCAAAGTTGCTGTATTATTAATCACAGGACTACCAGATAAACCCAAACGATGAATGGCTGCATCAATCCAGTCCAGGTAAGGGTTAAGTATATCCACGATGGGGTTTTGTTTCAGATAGGAAGAGTTATTCAGATTAACAACACCAGTCTTGAGAGTTTCAGCATATCGGCGACTCCTCTTAGAAGACTCGTGTTCTGGTTGACCTAAACCAGGGATAAATATGGCAAATAATTCCCGCCTATCGTTTGGGGGATAATAGGCAATTTTTTCTGCAATTAGAGCAAATATATCATCCGCAGCGATCGCATCATCAAAATCGAACACCTCCTCACTACCTGGATTCTGCAATTGACCATCAAATTTCTTATCTGGGAATAAAGCTTCTAGGGGCCAGCGCCACCAATTAGATTTAATTTTCTTGTCTTTCTCTTGCCTATTTCTCATAGTTAATACTGGATATTAATTTAATTGAAGTAAAGTTGAAAGATAAAAATAGGTTTTAGTTTTTTGAATTTATATGTACTAATGTATTGTGATGCAAGCTAATCACACTTGGGGAAAATTACCAAATTTTGACTGATAACTGAAATGACCACAGCAGCATTAATGTGTTCACACAAGCGAGTCACCAGCCAGGAAAGAATTACTTATTCTGAGTATTAATTCAATTGTAATTGTTCCGATTTCGGAGGCGGCTATTAGATAGTTTCCAGTGCTTGACATCTTGCACGCCTCGTATTATTACTGATTTTTTATGTTGTTAATAACCATATATTTTGATCAATAATACGAAAAAGTAGGTTTTTTAGCCTCACCCTTCTAGGGTGGAGGTGCCCTACTCTGCTTCAGCCGAATTACGGAAGAAAAAAATAGTGGTAGATGGACAATTACAATCCACCTACCACAGGTTATTCGCGGCGTTTAGATCCCCGACTTCTGAAAGAAGTCGGGGATCACCTTACCTAGCCATCAGCACTAATGAGACGCACCACTAGTTAAGATGTTGAGCATCTCATTGGCATCAATTTCGCAATCTTCTCATTGGTGCAGAAAATACTGCCTTTACCCATCAATAGTGGCTTTCTTGCAAACTGTTTAACTTGAATTTAAGAGATTCACATCAAAAGTGAGGCGTGAGGAGAAAAACACCTAAGAACAACCAATCGCAATGGGTTTGGCAGTATCTTAACAAATCATTCACTCGCCTGGGTGAGGCAAAGGGCAGCAATTTACATCATTTAAACAGACTTTGCCCCAGTGTAAAGCCCAACGGACAAGAGCTACTCGGTTACCTGTTTCTGTTTTGGTGAGAATATTGCTGATATGGTTATCAACGGTACGTTTGCTAATCTCCAGTTTAGCTGCAATTTCTTGGTTAGTTAAGCCAGCGGCCACTAAGTCAATTATTTGCAGTTCTCTGTCTGACAGACTAACAGGGGTCTGAGACTCGCCACCAGCCATACGTTGTTGTATCCTCCCTTGGTATATGTACTTAATCGCTCTTTTTCATTTTAGAAGATTCTTTTGTTAGTAGGCATTTCAACTGTTAGCCGCAATACCATTCTGGGGAAAAAATTCCATTTATGACTCAAAATCCAGAATATTTTTACATCCAACCTGTAAATCCTATTGCAATGTATGAACTACTGCCGACAAAAGGGGAGAAAGTATTGTAGATTTTATACTGGAAAATTCCGATCCAAAATCCATAATCCAAAATGCAATGAGTAATCCCCGAGTTTTATGTCTGGGTGAAATTCTATTTGATTGTTTAGCTAATCAATTAGGGCGAAGGCTGGAAGATGTCGAGTCTTGGACTCCCTACCCAGGGGGAGCACCAGCCAATGTAGCCTGTGCTTTAGTCAAGTTAGGTACAGCCGCAGGATTTATTGGTGCTTTGGGTGTAGATGAGCCAGGAAATTCTTTGATTCAAGTCTTGCAAGATGTAGGTGTGGATATAACAGGAGTGCAGCGACATCCAACTGCACCCACTCGTCAGGTTTATGTAGTGCGGGATTTGGATGGCGATCGCAGTTTTGCTGGTTTTGGTAAATATGACACTACGGAGTTTGCTGATACTCGCCTGCAAGCAGAAGAATTACCCCAGTCTCTGTTCCAAGATGCTGATTTACTGGTGTTAGGGACTTTGGAGTTAGCCTACCCTGATAGTGGTAAGGCAGTCCACCGTGCCTTAGATTTGGCAGATAAATATGACCTGAAGATTATGCTGGATGTCAATTGGCGACCCGTGTTTTGGCAAAATCCCGATGTTGCACCCCAACAAATTCAGGGGTTGTTTCGTAAAGTAGATTTCGTCAAACTTGCTAAGGAAGAAGCTGAGTGGTTATTTGATACAGATGACCCTGGGGCAATTACTTATAAGTTAGACGGAGTTGAGGGGGTATTAGTCACAGATGGAGAAAAAGGTTGTGCCTACTGCTTGAATGAAAATGAAGGGAAATTACCTGCTTTTCCCATGGCTGTTGCTGATACAACTGGTGCTGGGGATAGTTTTTCTGCTGGATTTATCCACCAGGTACTACTTCATGGTGTCAAAGCCTTGAGCGATGCCCAGATTGCTAAACAAATTGTCACCTATGCCAGTGCTGTGGGAGCATTAACTACTATTAAACCAGGTGCGATCGCTTCCCAACCCACAGCAGCAGAGGTGGAAGCTTTTCTCGCACAGCATCAGCTTTAGGAGTTAGATTTGGCAGGAATATCAGTTGCGTTTACGTTTTGCGTGGCTTCCCTTGGGAGTATCGGCTGATATTCCTCGCTGGAAAATGGACTAAATCCCTCGTGCCATTTTATTGTTGCATGGCACAATAAACGCAGTTGCAGGGGAGCAGGTACTTGGTTAAAAGTTTTGAACTAGACTAGTCCAAACCTTTCTTGAAGAAAGTAAGCACTCAGCATTTTCATCAAGGCTACGTCCACAGAAGAGCGTTTGCTCTCATCCATTTTTGGTAATTGGTCAAGCAAATTAATTACTGCTGCATGGTTATAGAAAGGTACGCTAGACATGGGTGAACTTCGCAGGGTATCTTGGACGAGTTCTTGTAATGGTTCATTCGGTTTCAAAGTCGAGGGGGGAGCCAGAAATGGATGTTTTTGGCGATTATACATTGTCTCCGTTATGAACGGTTTTGCTGCTTCCCTTAAAACATATTTTTCTGTCAGACCGCGAATTTTGAGTGCAACAGGCATATTCCGAACTAATTCCACAACTTTGTGGTCTAAAAAGGGTAGTCGTCCTTCAATAGAGTGTGCCATCTCAACACCATCACCTAACATTCGCAAAAGGTAATTAGGTAAGATAGTTTTAGACCACAAATAAAGAGATTGGTGAACAGGTTCTCTGTTAGCAAGTTGCCCTTGTACATCAATATGATTAAAAAAGATACGATATACATCTTTTTGGTCAAACTTAGCAATAAATTCTGGTGAATAGAGAGCAACAGACCTGAGATATCCCTCAGCAGAAGCTTTCATCCAAGATGGAACAAAGCCTAACAAACGTTGAACAGTATTAAAAGCTTCATTTGAATTCTCCTCTGCCAGTAACAACGAAGCTGAAACTTTATTCTTCTGCTTTAAATCTTCTAGGAGAATTTTTACAGTTTCCTCGTCCTGGTTTTGTTGGTTGTGGAGCAACATATCTTGGCGGAAATGAACATACCCCCCAAATATTTCGTCTGAACCTTCCCCTGTAAGTACAACTTTATAACCTGCATCTGAAGCTGATTTACTCAACAGATATTTGGCAGTTGTATTGGCATTAATACACAACATTTCACAATGCCAAATTGAATCTGCGAAATTTTCAGCTAAATCAGATTGGCGAATAGGAATAATATTTAGATTAGCCCCTGTGTTTGCTGCGGTTTCACGAGCAAGTGATTCTTCGTCATAAGCTTTATGGTCAAAAGCAAGAGTAAATGCTTGAACTGGTTCAGCACTATGTTTTGCTGCTATTCCTAAAACTGTAGAAGAATCAATACCACCACTGAGATAACAACCAACTGGTACATCAGCCCTCAAGCGTAATCTTACAGCTTCATCTAATGTATGGCGAAGCTGTTCAATATAATCGGATGGAGTTGTGTGTGAGAAAGAATCATTAGTTAGGGGATAATCAAAATCCCAATAACGTTGCAGTTTTATTCCAGAATGAGATGCTATGAGAAAATGACCAGGGGGTACTTGATAAATATTAGCGAACATAGTGCGGTCTGGAGCTAAGATACCGCACTCAGTTTGCCAAAAAGTTTCATAATCCCAAGAGCCTGGAACTCCCGCAGCTAGTAAAGCTTTGATTTCTGAGGCTATATAAAGAGTATTTTGATAATTACTATAGTAAAGAGGTTTTATACCAAAACGGTCTCGTGCTGCAAAAAGTAATTCATTAGGTTCGTCCCAAACAACAAAAGCGAATTCACCTCTAAGATAATGTAGGCATTGTGTCCCAAACTCGTTGTATAAATGAAGGGCTATCTCACTATCGGAATTAGTTTTTAATTTATATCCCCATCGTCGCAAATCATCTTGTATACGCTCAAAGTCATAAAATTCTCCATTGACAATTATATGTAGAGTTTTATCATGGTTAGCAATTGGCTGTTCACCATGATTAAGATCGATAATACTAAGTCTTGTATGTCCTAAAGCTACTCTGCGGTCAGGAGAAATCCAAAACCGTTGTCCATCTGGACCTCTATGCTTTAAGCAATCCATTCCTAGTTTCAAAGATGACTCTGCAATTTGCTCGTCGTTTGAAAACAATGCCACTATGCCACACATGAAATAGCTCTCTTAGTTTTTTCATTTTGGAGAATCTTTCATCATTTTAGGGACTTATGCCAAAGATTAAGATAAAATCAACACAATTATTCTCAGTAGTGTAGATAGATTTACGCCGATCTAACTCCAACTCAAATATGGTAACTTCACAGCAGTGGCTTTCACCTGCTGGGCATGGGATACCAACTGCCCACAAGCATCCCAAGTACCGGAAACAAACATATTTTTTGCTCCCTCACCCATAGAAACCGGAGCAACAAAGTCCCCACAAGTCACTTCCATTGCTTCCAAGTTAACTGTCATTGCTACTTGGGGATTAGCTGTAACAATTTCTTGCAATTGCTTGACAATACTAGACTCCGCAGTCAAACAAGGAATACCCATAGCGACACAGTTACCAAAGAAAATTTCGGCAAAACTTTCACCAATTAATGCTTGAATTCCCCATTTTGCGATCGCTTGGGGTGCGTGTTCCCTGGAAGAACCACAGCCAAAGTTGCGATTGACGAGTAGAATCTTGGCATCTTGATACTGGGGTTGATCGAAGGGGTGCTTACCCTCTAAACCTTTTCTATCATCAGCAAATGCGTGTTCTCCCAAACCGTCAAAGGTGACACAGCGCAAAAAACGAGCAGGAATAATGCGATCTGTATCAATATCATTACCTACTAAGGGAATACCACGTCCGGAAACTGTCTTAACTTCACTAACCATGAGGAATTTTGGATTTTAGATTTTAGATTGGTAAGGTATAGAGGACATCAAAAACTAATAATTAATTTCTGCCTTCTCCTCTGCGACTCTGCGCCTCTGCGTGAGACACTCCTAACTCAACAGCTGACGCACATCGAAAACTTCCCCCTTCACCGCCGCCGCAGCCACCATCGCCGGACTCATTAACAAAGTGCGTCCGGAAGCAGAACCTTGCCTACCCTTGAAGTTGCGGTTGGAGGATGAAGCACTAATTTGCTTACCTTGCAGTTTGTCAGGATTCATCGCCAAACACATGGAACATCCCGGTTCGCGCCACTCAAACCCTGCTGCTGCAAAGATTTTATCTAACCCTTCCGCTTCCGCTTCTTGTTTCACCCGTTCGGAACCAGGAACCACAAAGGCTTTTACTCCTTCAGCAACTTGGTGTCCTTTTGCTACTTTCGCTGCTTCCCGTAAATCACTAATTCTTCCATTGGTGCAACTACCAATAAAGCAGACATCTATTTTGGTTCCCTGGATGGGTTTACCGGGGGTCAGATCCATGTAACCGTAAGCTTCCTCAGCAATGAAATGGTCTTCCTCATGGAGTTCTGCGGTGGTGGGAACTAACTGATCGACTCCCATCCCTTGACCGGGGGTAATGCCCCAGGTAACAGTAGGAGGAATTTCAGCAGCATCAAATACTACCACATCATCATACTCTGCATCCGCATGACTACGGATGGATTCCCACCAAACAACGGCTTTGTCCCAATCTGCACCTTTGGGGGCGAAATCCCTGCCTTGGATGTATTCATAGGTGGTGCGATCGGGATTGACATAACCGCAACGGGCACCGCCTTCAATGGACATATTGCAAACAGTCATCCTCTCTTCCATGCTCATTTGCTCAAAGGTCGTACCTGCGTATTCATAGGCATAACCTACGCCACCTTTGACACCAAGAGTACGGATAATATGCAGTACCACATCTTTGGCATAAACCCCTGGTTGCAAGGTGCCATTAACTTCAATTTTGCGAACCTTTAACTTAGACAGAGCTAGGGTTTGGGAGGCGAGAACATCCCGGACTTGGCTAGTACCAATACCAAAAGCGATCGCCCCAAATGCGCCGTGGGTAGAGGTGTGACTATCACCACAAGCAATTGTCATTCCTGGTTGGGTAAGTCCCTGTTCCGGGGCGATAACGTGGACAATACCCTGATTCCCAGAGCCAATATTATGGAAAGTAATGCCGTTTTCTTGACAGTTTTGCTCTAGGGCTTGCATCATTTCCTCTGCCAAGGTATCAGCAAAGGGACGAGCTTGATTCGTTGTAGGTACAATATGGTCTACCGTTGCCACGGTACGCTCTGGCAATAATACCTTCAGACCCCTCTCCCGCAACATGGCAAAGGCTTGGGGACTTGTAACTTCATGAATCAGATGTAGTCCAATGAATAATTGTGTTTGTCCTGAAGGAAGTGTGCCAACGGTGTGTAAATCCCAAACTTTATCAAACAGCGTGCCTTTGCTCATACTTTAATTCGTTTTTCAGCGATCCAGTCTTTAGATATTAGCAAAAAGTATGGCATTTCAGTTATCAGTTAGCCTCCTCCGGAGGAGCTACGCTAACAGTTAGCCTCCTGCTCCCTCCGGGAGAGCTGCGCTAACGGAGGAGCTGCGCTAACAGTTATCAGTTACTCCATCGATAAATCGAGGGGCTTGGGCAGGGGAGAAATTACGAATGAAGAAGTTAGAATTATTACCCCATCGATGAATTGAGGGGCTAATGAGATAAGGAAAACATTGTTCCTCTCCACGGATAACTCCACAACCAAGTATGAAAATGCGGGGGTGACTAACTCCTCAAGGGCGCACGCAATGCGCCCCTACAAACTCCGCACCTCCGCGCCTATTTTCAAGCTAGTCCCCCAGGGGAAAATTTCACAATCAAAGATGAAAATGCGGGGGTGACTAACTCCTCAAGGGCGCACGCAATGCGCCCCTACAAACTCTGCGCCTCCGCGCCTATTTTCAAGTTAGTCCCCCAGGGGAAAATCCCACAACCTGCCCATGCAAATATATCTCAAGTGCGGCTCCCACACCTAAGCTGTCAACCATCAACTAACAACTAACAACTAACAACCATTTTCAACTTAGCCCTGTTGATATCAAACTTTGATGAACCAGTTTTTACGATACATACCATAGGCAACCAGTATCCAGAACAAGACAGTTACCGTGGCAAATATTAAAGAGCCATTAACTGCTCCTAACCAGGATGCAAACAAATTTTGATATATCCAATTATAGGTATGAGGAGCTTTTTCCCCGGAACCAATGTTAGTCAAAACTAAGATTTTAATCAGCAATACAGAAGCAATGAATAGGGAAATAGCATTTAATCCCATGGCTTCAAAGGGTTTGCCCCAACGACGCACTCGCCTCACTTCGATCAGTTCGTAACAGGCTGCAAGTAATAATAATGCCCAACCACTAGTAAAAATTACATAGGAACTCGTCCACAGCTTTTTATTCATGGGAAATGCTAAATCCCAGATTCCCCCGATTACCAAACAACTCAGACCAAACAGCACTAAATCCATGCTGGTATGGGAATTAATTTGTTTTTGACTACGTATCCATTGTCCGGTAAAATAACCAATCAATACGCTGGCGATCGCAGGAATGGTACTAAACAATCCTTCGGGATCTCCCATTAAGTTAAAGTTATCCCCTTTATACAAATGAGCTTGGGGAATAATCGCTCTGTCGATGTATGCTCCTAAGTTACCTACCCTGGTTAATTCACCGGCACCATAACCAGGAACGGGTACGTACATCATGGTTAACCAATAACCAATTAGTAACCCGGCGGTGACAATCCACTGTCCTTTGCGCGGTAATTTGAGGACAATTAGGGAGGCGAATAGGTAGCTCAAACTAATACGCTGTAATACTCCCATGATGCGGATGGTACTGAAGTCATACTTCCAAAAGCCGTTGAGTAATATTCCCAAAGCAAACAGAATGGCAGCACGGCGCAGGATACGCCAGTAGGGAGGACTTTTTGCCCCTTCCCTGTCTCGATTGTCGGTGTATTTAGCTAAGGAAAAGCTCATGGCTACACCGATGATGAACAGGAAGAAAGGAAACACTAAGTCAGTTGGGGTACAGCCATGCCAAGGTGCATGGAGTAGGGGAGGATAGACATTGGGTGCAGCAATACTTGCCATATTTACCAGAATCATGGCAGCAATGGTAATGCCGCGAAAAACATCGAGAGAGGTTAAGCGCATAGGTTGAAATTGTGCTTGGGAAATATCAGATAAACTACCTCTTCTGGAGATAGACGAGCAAGAAAAAATAGTTAATCCCCAGACAAGGTAAAATTTTGTTAAGAAATTATTGGCAATGATTATGGCAGTCAAAGTTGGAGAACAAGCTCCTGATTTTACCCTTCAGGATCAAAATGGTAAGGAAGTTAGTCTCAAAGATTTTCGTGGTAAGTCTGTTGTTCTATATTTTTATCCCAAGGATGATACCCCTGGATGTACGGCGGAATCTTGTGCTTTTCGGGACCAATATGAAGTGTTTAAGTCTGCTGGTGCAGAGGTAATTGGTATTAGTGGAGATTCTCCTGAGTCTCACCAAAAATTTAGCAGCAAGTACCAACTACCATTTACCCTATTGAGTGACAAGGGCAATAAAGTACGTCAGTCATATGGTGCTACTGCTGCTTTTGGCTTATTTCCTGGCCGTGTTACTTATGTAATTAATGGAGAGGGGAATGTACAATATATCTTTGACTCCATGTTGAATTTTAAAGGTCATGTAGAAGAGACCCTTAAACAACTACAATCTTGACTTCCTACTCCCTTCGGTGCTATTAAATTACCGAAAAATTGTAGGCTGGGTTGAGGAACGAAACCCAGCATATTGTTGGGTTTCACTTCGTTCAACCCAACCTACGTTAGAGGTAATCTTCTGCCGGGAAGGGAGTAAGAAACAAGGGAGTAATTAATTATTGCTTAGGGCTTGCTGTTCGCGTAGCGTAGCGTTAGCTATAAAAGTCATGATTGTGGGGGTAGGGAAATCTTAACAGTTTTACCCCTATTTTTTCTAATTTTTTGGAGTCCAAAAAATTGGAAATGTAAGATTTTTAAGCCTTATATCCCTATGATCTTGCACTTTTTTCGACAAAAATAGCCTGAAAAGCTTATACCATTTTGAAAAAAGAATGGTACAGATGGGTAGGGGCACGGCATCAGCAAGATAATTGTATATACCAAAATATTCTGGATGCCGTGCCCTTACGAAGAATATATGTGTCGCAAACATGATTTGAATTGGTATTACAAGATAGGAGTTTTAAAGTTACAGGACTTACGCAATTTTAAAAAGTAAAAAGATAAAAGTAAAAAGTAAAAAGTAAAAAGTAAAAAGATAAAAGTAAAAAGTAAAAAGATAAAAGTAAAAAGTAAAAAGATAAAAGTAAAAAGTAAAAAGATAAAAGTAAAAAGTAAAAAGATAATCCCCATAAATAAATTGAGGGGATAAGATTACGGACGTATTGTTTCTTGCACTACCTGTATCGAAACAAATGTTTTTACTCCGTTCC
>JASJDS010000199.1 GCA_030065055.1 Calothrix sp. MO_192.B10 | reverse complement strand
AATTGAGGGGATAAGATTACGGACGTATTGTTTCTTGCACTACCTGTATCGAAACAAATGTTTTTACTTCGTTCCATAAATAAATTTAGGGGCTTGGTGACCATTTTTCTTTTTCTTTACTTTTGCCTTGTTCGGTCAATGCAATACTACGGGAATCGAAGTTTAACCAACCTTGGGGAATTTCTCTGCTTCTATAAGCAGTGCGTTTTGCGTCGGGGTAAAATCCCCGTTACTCCCACGTAATTCGCTCATTCGCTCATTCTACATTCTTTTAATGGTTTTGCGATCGCTTCTGGAAATTGATTGATTATTTATGTATCTAAAAATAATGATTTATTCTCATTTTTCAAAACCTATAATTCCTCGTTTATCTTTTTTGAGGTCATTAATGCGTACTAGTAGGATATTCTTGTGGATGTTTACCCCCATTACCCTCATCACTGGATGTTCAGTAGAAAAATTATTTCCCACTAATTCTTCAGTAGCACAAAATCCCCCAGAGGATGCCACAGTTTTATCCCAGGGAAAGAGCCTTTCACCCCTAGAACAAAGGGTAATTGTGGAAATGAACAAGGCAAGAACAAATCCTGCTGCTTATGCTGCGATTTTGTCAGACTATAGAAAACGCTTTCAAGGGAAACGAGTACTAATTGACCATCGGGTTTATTTGCAAACTCAAGAAGGTGTAAAAGCAGTAGATGAAGCGATCGCTTTTCTCCAAAAAGTGCGTCCGGTACCCCCTTTAAGGGCATCTCAGGGTATGTCTTTAGCCGCCAGGGATCATGTTAAAGACCAAGGTCCTAAAGGCATCACTGGTCATAATGGCAGTGATGGTAGCACTCCCTTCGTGCGACTCGAACGCTATGGTAAATGGCAATTTACTGCCGCTGAAAACATCAGCTATGGTTCCCATACAGCCCAAGATATTGTCATGCAATTAATTATCGACGATGGAGTGCGCGATCGCGGCCATCGCCAAAATATTTTTAATCCAGATTTTAAAGTGACAGGGGTAGCTTTTGGGATTCATTCTCAATATAGGCAGATGTGTGTGATCACCTACGCAGGCGGATATTTAGAAAGTTAGAAAGTTAGCTTCACCTGGGGGGAAATCCCCCAATTATTGGTTCATCTGGAAAAAATCAGTTCCACTAAGTTGCCATCTATTTAGGATAATGACCATAAATTTGGAAACAATGGCAGCCTTTGAACGCAAACTATCAGCTACTATGGCAGACTCACCCTGTATGGTAATTTTGCTTGCTTTACCAGGTTAGTGGATTCGCGAGCATCACCCATTGGGGCGTTCCCAGGTCACATTACCTGCCAAACGCCCAGTGAAAGTAAGCCACTGCAAAAGCTCTAAACTGAAATTTGCCTAGGAAATTTGACCGCTAAAGGCAGGCTGTACTTTGCGGTCAATCAATTCCCCCAAGTCTTCGGCAATTGTCAAATGCTCTGGTTTGCATTTTTTCACATTCACTACAATCCCTTGAGCCCCTTCCATTTCTAAATCTTCCACATAACCTTGGCTCGCAGTTTGAGCCTCAGTAGCATTGAGAAAAGGACCAAAATAGTAAGTGCAACGGGGATCTTGGGTGGCAATTTCTACCCACCAAGCCAGGCCGAAGTTTTGAAAGGTACTGGTCAATGATTCCTTAATGTTATTCCAAAGCATACTCATTGTTTTGGCAATTTACTAACTTGAGAATGGGCTATTAAAAGGTTGACTACTAATTATTCATTTACATTTCTTTATACTCTGTTATCCTGGTTTTTTCCAGGGGGTTGTTTGTAATTTATCTAAATGCAGGGTATTTTGCCAACGTTGTCGATACATCTCATATAGTGCCATACCCGTGGCTACAGAGGCATTGAGGCTAGGAGTTTTTCCGAGCAAGGGGATAGAAACTAAGCTATCACAGGAGCGTTGTGTCAAGATACTCAAACCTTCTCCTTCAGAACCAACTACCAAGGCTACAGGACCGCTAAAATTCACCGTATGAATCGGTTCGCTAGCAGCTGCCGCAGTACCATAAATCCAGAAACCCTCAGCTTTTAATGCTTCTAAAGCTCTTTGCAAGTTTACCACTCGGGCAACGGGAAAATTTTCCAAAGCACCAGCAGCAACTTTGATAACCGTGGATGTGATCCCAGATGCTCTGCGCTGGGGGATCACCAATCCTTGAGCACCAATTGCTTCTGCTGTACGGATAATTGCCCCCAAATTGTGGGGATCAGTAATTCCCTCGGCAACTATAATTACTGGTTCAGGGACAGATTGTGATTTTTCAATTAATTCATGTATATCAATATAGCTGTAGGGAGCAATTTGTGCAGCTACTCCTTGGTGGTTCCCTCGTTCAGTAATTTGATCCAAACGTCTGGGTTCCACTTCATCAATGACAGTACCATTTTCCTTGGCTTTGATAATCAGGGAATGGAAACGGGGATCGTATCTGAGTTTAGATGTAATCCAGATCCGATTGAGATCCCGCTGGTTTTCTAAAGCAGTTAGTACTGGGTGACGACCATAAATGAGATCGCTGTTAGAGGTTTCTGATTGTGACGCAGATGTGTGGTCAAAATGGCGGTGTTTTTTCACACCGCTAACAACCTGAGAATTCTGACCATGGTGAGATTTGCGAATTGCACTACTGACTATGCGCTTGCCCTTGAGCTTCAATGGTTTCGCGGATTTAACGCCATGATGGTGATTAATTTTTTTAGTTTTATTTGTCATGAAAGTTTGTGGGTGATTCGATTGTTGGGTATGCAGAAAATATCTGAGTTGAGCAAATCTACTCAACGAAATAGATGTTAATATTCTGATGGACTTTTCACTATGCTTTGAGCTGTAGCTTTTGGAATAGTTCCGTTAAACGTTGACAGTCGGTGAGGTACAAATAGCCAATTAAGGTTTCAAGACTAGTTGCTTGTTGGTAAACACCTACTTTAACTCGTTTGGGACGACTAGTGGCTGCGTTACGACCCCTGCGGACAATTTCTAATTCACTAGCATTGAGATGAGGAGTAAGCGATCGCATTATTTCAGCTTGAGTTTCTGCCCTTACTTGTGCCACTACTAAGCGATGGTAATGTTCTGCTCTTCGGGGTGGTAGTAGATAAAACATCCTCACATACAACTCATAAACTGCATCTCCTAAATAAGCTAAGGCAGAGGGAGAAATTTGTTGTATTTGAGCCAGGGGGATATCTTGGGACAGATTATGGGTAATAGCTTTGAGTACTTGGCAATGAGATGAATCCAATTGGGAACTTTCATCTGCTGGCTCTAATTGCTTTTCCTCCTGTGATTTCACAAATTCATCATTCCTCTTTAGCGGTAAATGGGCAGTTATACCAAGTGACACTCCTACACTTCTCTTCTTTGTAAGTGTAGGCTTCTGGCGGATTACTCCTGACAAAAATTCGTTCGTGGTACTCCAATTATTTCCCACTACCGCAGTTTTAAGTCAGGCGCGTGCCCCTCCCGACTTGAATGATTAACATCTCGACTTCGCTCGATGTTAAAACTGAGCGAAGTCGAAGTTTTAAAACATTCTCCTAGGTTCCTTGAAAATTTTACATACTGGAGGCAGTAGTCGGCTGTTTGTCAGCATATTTAAGACCGCACTTCCCAGTAAAACCCACTATTTTCAGTTGTCTAGGTACAGCATATGGACAGCATTCTCAGCTTGACCATTTATCATGCTACAAAAATTACTGCCTAAATTTTATCTTTTTAGTTTTTACTTTAACTTTTAGAGACATTACTTCACTTTAGACATCATACTAGATAGATTGCAATATTGATTAGTTGACGGACACTTTTTCATCCTTGGCAGTGAAGGGCAAGAAAATGCTTCTTAACCCTACACCTTGGTTGGGGATGATGAGATGAAGCATACCCTACCCCCTAACTCCTAACTTTTCAAGTTAGCCTCTCACGGTCAAATCCCACAACCAAGCATGAAAATGCGGGGGTGACTAACTCCTCAAGGGCGCACGCAATGCGCCCCTACAAGTTCCGCGCTGATTAACTATTTTCAAGCTAGTCCTCCATGAACGTTTGTACACAACCAAGCATGAAAATAACTCGACTGCGTCTCCCACACCTAAGCTGTCAACCATTAACTAACAACTAACAACTAACAACTATCAACCATTTTCAAGCTAGTCCCACTCTGCTCCAAGCCGCGCTTCGCGCGTCTACATGGACAATATTTTGTCCACAATCTGCCGATGAAAATACATCCCTCACTCTGGGCGGGGAAACCCCGCCCCTACTCCTTACCTCCTTCATTCCGAACTCCGAACTCCCTATTTTCAACCCAGATAAAAATTAAGCTATCCAGATGTGAAGATCGGATAGCTATATGAGTTTTACTGGTCAAGCTATCAAGATGACTTGATATTTTCCACAGCCACATCAACTGATGGTTGTAGGGCAAGAAACTTCTCTAAGCGAACAAGCTTGACCGTTTGAGTAACACGAGCATTGCTGACAATTTGCAAGGTTCCGCCAGCAGTTTGAGCTTTCTTGGCTAGCTGTACTAAAGCTCCTAAACCGGAACTGTCAACAAAGTCAATGCCTGAAAGATCCAAAATAATATTTTTTGGACCTTCGTCAATCTTGCCGCCCAGAGTCTTACGCAATGTTTGCTCTGAGAAGGCATCTAATAAACCTGTGAGGCGGAATATCTGGCAGTTATCCCGGACTTCACGAGTACCTCTCAGGCTCACGGTTAGAGTTAGTGGCTCAGCAATAATTCCCTCCTCATGGTTGAGATGAACGGTATAGTATAGATGGTTTTTGTGCAAATTGTCTACAACCTATTGCGATCGGGTTGTGACGAAATTATGGAATCAACAAATTAACCGCAGATGGGTCAAATTGTGAGAGACAGTTCCAGGACTAAGTCAAAAAATTTCTGACTATTGCCTTTATCTATCTCCATTTTCCTGTTTAACACATTCTGACTCTTTTCATTTTTACTACAAACTGGCAGTAGTTGCTTGGCGAGCGGATTCCATTGATTCCACAAACTTGGCAAATAAATAATCTGCGTCGTGGGGACCGGGACTAGCTTCGGGGTGGTACTGGACGGAGAAAATAGGTAAGGATTTATGACGCAATCCAGCTACGGTGCGATCGTTGAGATTGAAATGGCTGATTTCCACTGTATTGGGTAAAGAATCTGGGTTAATGGCAAAACTATGGTTTTGACTGGTAATCTCTACCTGTTGTTGTAAACCTGCTGGTTGATTTAATCCCCGATGCCCAAATTTGAGTTTAAAGGTGTCTGCTCCCAAAGCATGACCTAAAATTTGGTGTCCCATACAAATGCCAAACATGGGCTTTTCTGCTGCTAACAAGGTTTTGACCGAGTTGATCCCCTCAGTCACAGCACTTGGATCTCCCGGTCCATTGGAAAGAAAAATGCCGTCTGGATTATACTTGAGAATTTCCTCAACAGGAGTATTGGCAGGAACAACTATCACACGACAGCCGTGAGCTGCTAAACGGCGCAGAATATTTCGTTTCACGCCAAAATCTAGAGCTACTACCGTCAAGGTCTCTTTGACATTTTCCTTGGCATCTGGGTTAAATTCCCAAGCTGGGTTGGTGGCTTCAGACCATTCATAAACTGTTGGGGTGGTGACCTCGCGGACGAGATTTAATCCTTCCATGTTGGGAGCTGCTTGCACTTGTTCCAGCAATTCTGCTTCATCTAGTATTTCTGTGGAAATACCACCGTTCATGGCTCCGAACATGCGAATTTTGCGGGTGAGAGCGCGGGTATCAATGCCAAATATTCCGGGGATATGATGTTGCTTGAGGTAATCGGGCAAAGACTGGGTAGAACGCCAATTACTCGGTTTATGACAAATATTACGGGCGATCGCTCCCCTAACTTGAGGAGCGATCGCTTCTTCATCTTCTGGATTCACACCCGTATTACCCAACTCTGGATAAGTAAAAATCACTATTTGACCGCAGTAACTCGGATCTGTTAGAACTTCTTGGTACCCAGTAATACCAGTGTTGAAGACTACTTCCCCAATCGTGGTGACTGTGGCACCAAAAGACCAACCGCGATAAGCGGTTCCGTCTGCTAGGACAAGCAGGGCTGGGATTGCATCAGAAAGGGGCATAAGCAATTAGTAAATGATACAGATTCAATCAAGCAGGATGCAGGGAGATAAAAGTCTGAAATTTGCAGACGGTTTACCACTGACTGGGGTAAAATACGTCATAATTTCATCCTTAAGATTCCTATATTTTTCATCCCTAATCAAGTTGATGTTGCCAAGGAATCCTAGGTTATGAGTTTATTATTTCTGAGTTTGTACCCCAAATTAATGAAAAATTTAGAATCAACTCGGTCAACGAAGAGGAAAAGGGGCAGGGGGCACAGAGCAGAGGGGATAAGGTACTGACAAATCAAAAAATATCCCATTGCAGGGGGCAGGGGGCAGGGTGCAGGGGGAGGATAGTCGTTTTGATTTCCAGAACTTGGGATAATTTATTCTCTGGAGTTCCCTAACCCCATGTCTGAAAGGCAGGGGCTTGGACGGGAACTTCCCCAAGTAGATAAACTTCGGAGGACTTGAAACCTTGTGACCCTAGGGCATCGGTCAAGAAATAAATGTTGACAAGAAGGGGTAAATGTGTATTCTGTAGAGGCGAAGCATTCGGGCAATGATTTATGGCGATCGCACAATATTTCTATCTGAATGCTTCGCCTTTGCCAAAGGTTTTCTGGTTATCCACAAGATACAACATTTGTCAATAATAAATACTTGACCGACGCTCTAGGTAAGCATTCCAACTTTTAATCAATGAGCAGTGAGTGATGGGGGGCGAGCGATCGCTAGCGCATCAGATACAGCAAAATGAATGGGGTGATGATGCATGGGTTGTCAAAAATTTTTTGTAGGTAGAAAAACCTTACTCGTTCATGAAATACTTTCTTTGATACAAGTAAGTAACTGGTTCAAATTAACTATAAAACCTCACCCCGCCTGACGGCACCCCTCTCCTTAATAAAGAGAGGGGATGGGGGTGAGGTTCACCTCTTACATTTAATTATGCCTACCTACTGAAGCCAATAGCTTGAGCAACCTCTCTGGGAACTAAAAATAAAATACAAGAAGCGATTGTTTGATATTATGGGTGATTTGGCGGACATCATATGACCCAGTAGTATCAGCTTTTCTTAGTGCCATTCCCCCCAAAAGTAAAGCACATTTTTTCAAACTCTCTTGAGAATAGAATTCCAGTTCTTAGAGCCATTGTAACCATAGAGATCCTGATAATAGGTATCCACCAGGTATTCTTTTTCGTGGTCGATTAACCAATTCCTCAAATCATCCATTTTCTTCACCCCTTGCTCCATTTCTGCTCGATCATCCCAATTATCACCCCACAGTTCCCAGTACAATCGGTTGGTGTCTTCGACAATTAAGTAGTCTCCACTTTGCAAACCATTACTATGAAAATACTCCACAACAGCAACTAAATTGACATGGGCATCTTCAATAATCAACCAAGGATGAGGGAGTTCAGACAGCATCTGGGGAGGAAAAACTGCATTGATATTGTTGCAATCTCCTTCTAAAAAATGAACCCGAGAGTCATTTCTTGCTTTTTCGTCAAGGAGCGACAAATCTATATCTACTGAGTAGACATGGCCTTCAATCTCAAACAAATCTAAGTGATCTGCTAGCCAAATAGCCCCTCCGCCGTTAAAAGCCCCAATTTCGATAATAGTTTTGGGTTGCAGTTCATAAACGAGCATGGGGTACAAGGCAATTTCAGTAATTCCTTTGTTGAGAATTATGCCTTTCCAAGTTTGTAAATAGGCATTTTCAAACAGAGGTTTAAAAGCAGATGTAGGAATATCGCACTTATCTTTTCTGTCAGATATTTTGACAAATCTCTCTGGTTTTAAAGGTTCTTGCTTATGCCTAGCTTGTTGGAGAATGTTTTGGTAGTTCATTATATTTTTTTCCTGAACCAAATGATTGGTATTTCAAGCTTTGTATTTAATTTTCATTAATTAGATACAAATCATCCTTCACTGTGTAAAAATCATGTCTTCCTGTAAAATAGTTCCACTCCACAAATGCCACTTCGAGATGTCTAGAGCCAGAACTCGGATTAAAAGCTTTGCGCCCGTGAAGAACCCGAAAATTTTGCACTAGTAAACAATCTCCAGCTTCTAGGGGGAAACAGTACTGGTAAGTCGGATTGTTTAAGTAACGAAATAAAGCATAGTAGGCTTCGTAAAAACTTTCCACTTGGTCAAAAGGTAAATTCAAACCAAAGTTTTTGTGAGAGAAGTAAACATCAGATACTTCACCTGCTTCATCTAGTTTAAAAATCGGAGTTGTTTGGGAAACATAATATTCCCATTTCGAGAATAGCTGCCGAAATGTGGCTGAGGTTTGAGAGAGAATCCTAAAGTAGTCAGGATGGTGATGACGAAAGTCTCTAGCAACCCGAAAGCCATCCACCAAAATAGACTCACCGCCAGATGCCTCATTTTCCACGCAATAGAGAAGTTGCACTGCACGCGGTGCTCCAGGCATATAAGTCATGTCGGTGTGGGGTGATAAAGCATGACCGACTGCGGATAAGGCAAGATCTGGACCACCACTGGGTAAAGCTTTCACTGTTGAGTAGCGCCCGTACTGAGCGAGATAGTAAATTGGACCAATAGAAGAGGTGAAAGATTCTAACTCTTCCCAGGGCATTTTCCTTATTACAGCAAATCCAAGAGAGCGAAGCTGGTTCATCCAAGAGTCAAAAGCACACACATTGTGTTCAAAACACTCTGGTGGATTAGTTCCTAGCAAAGCTACGTCCCAAAGAATCTTCTTGCTAGGAACTTCTTGCTTCGGGGTTGGGTCATAGGAGCGACTCAGTAACCAGGATACCGGAAATGTACTTTGGTGAGGAGTGTTTTCATCCCAGTTAATTATTAGTTGTTCATCCTTTATCTCTACAGATTTTGGTTTAGGTAGTGTGGTGCGAGAGCAAAGATCGTTAATCTTTTGAAATGAACTCGGATCATGACAGCGAGGACAGAGGCAATGGTCATATAACCACATATAATGGAACCGCTTGCCATCAACAGTGACAAATCCATCAGTTGAAAGAGTTTCTTCTTTTGGAGTATTTTTTGGCAGGTCTAACATTTTTTCTTTACTCAAAAGGATTACATCTATCTCACAACCTGGTAAACCCAAATTTGTAATTCTATCTCAGGCTCGCCTTTGGGCAGGCATTGGAATTTCTCCCCAATTTCTACCAGTTCCCATTGACCAGACTTTGCCAAGGCAGGCTGCTTTTCTGAGAAATCGCTGTTTTCATAAAAATCAGGGCGCATGGAAAAGATAATGTATCCCCCTGGCTTGGTAATACGGATTAGTTCGTCAAAAGCACTACTTGGAGCATGTCCGGGGGTAAAAACGCCAATGCTAACAGTTGCATCAAAATAGTCAGAGGGAAAATCTAGTGGTTCACCTAAGATACCCTGGTGTAACGCCGTATAGACGTTTTTTTTCCCTGCCTCCTCCAGCATCCCTTGGGACATATCCATTGCCTCTAGATTATGGTAGCCCTGTTGGTGGAGAAGCTGACCGACTAACCCCGTACCAGCTCCAGCATCCAAAATTCTGGCATCTTTGGGTACGTACTTGAGAAATGCCTCCACTGCTTTTTGGGGACTTACATAGGCAAATACATCCGTCAAATCTTGGTCGTAGTCCTTTGCCCATATACTGTAACGTTCGATTAATTCTTGATTTGTCTGTGAACTGTAAATCCACTGTACTCTATCTTCAGTGCTCATTATTCCTCTTCAAATTAATTATCCTGCATTCATATTTACCTGGGCGAGGTAGTCTTTCAACTTTTGAGCTAAAACTCTAACCTGAGGTTCCATCATCATCGTGAAATGATCTCCTGGCACAGTATCGAATGCCAAAGGTTGGGTAGAAAGTTTGTCCCATCCCCAGGTAGGATTTTCTTCTGTTGTCATTCGATCGGGTAGAAATTCAAACTCGGAAGAAAGTTTCTCTGCTCGCAGGAGGGTTATTGAACCTGAATAGCTTTCCTGCGGTAGGTATTGACTCATAGCTTGAATATTAGTTTTGTAAACTTTTACCAGTCGCCTCAGTTCGTTGTGATTGTAATTTTGACCGCTAGTTTTCAATTGTTCCCAAAGATAGTTAATTTGCTCGTTCCAACTGAGTAACTGAAGCTTCTCTAAGGAAACTTCTAGGTCTTGATTTAAGGCAAGTCCCCACTCATAAGCTAGATTGGCTATATACTGAGTATCATTACAATTCGTCACTGACTTGGTTTTGTCGGTAACTCCTACCTGGATGTCAACGATAGCAAGCATTGATACCTCCTGTCCCATAGTTCTCAATTGCTGGGCGATCTCGAAGGCAACTTTGCCCCCAAAAGAATGACCGCCGAGCAAGTAAGGTCCATTGGGCTGAAGAGTTTGTATCCCTTTGATATGATGGGCAGCAATATCTTCTATTCGCTCGTAGGGTTCTACGTCTTCATCCATACCTAGCGATCGCAATCCATAAAATGGTTGCTCTGAACCTAAATAATGGGCCAATCGTTCCAGATAAAACACATTACCGAGGATTCCTGGGACAAAAAATAGAGGAGGCTGGGAACCTTGGGGTTGAATAGTGACTAAAGTTGAATGATAGGAGTCTTTCCCAGCTAGCTCCTGACTAGGTATTACCTGGGTTGAGCTTTCTGCCTCCTCCAAAGAAAGTACTTCTTGAGCCAGATAATCCACCAATGCTTCTATTGTCGGATAGTCAAACAGTAGGGTCGAACGTAGGGAGCATCCTAAGCTGGATTGGAGGCGACTTCTCAACTCAACGGCCATCAGAGAGTCCAGTCCCAGGTCAAATAACCTTTGTCCCAACTCTATTTGTTCGGGGGAACTCACCCCTAGGGTTTTCGCTACTTGGAGGCGTAGATACTCTACTAATAGACCTCGGCGCTGGGATGGAGGTGCTGCCTCTAATTGTTTCCCAAACTCCAGTTGCTTTGGTTCTATAGATTGAGATTTACTGGGCTGAACATTGCGATAAAAGGGAGGTACTACTGGGAATCGCCCCAGCCATTTTGACCAGTTCACTGGCATCACACTCACCTGCACTGCCTGCTGTTGGAGTAATTGACCCAACATTTGCAAGCCCTGCTGAGGAATAATGAAATCCATTCCCCACCCTTTTAGGCGACTTTGGTGAGCTTTACTTAAGTCTTTGGCCATACCCGTTTGGGCCCAAGCACCCCAGTTAACTGTAAGGCAGGGTAAACCTAGAGCTTGGCGGTGATGAGCTAGGGAATCGAGAAAAGCATTAGCTGCGACATAATTACTTTGACCAGATGTACCGAGGGACGAGGCAACAGAAGAGAAACAGACGAAGAAATCTAAGGGTAAACCTGTAGTCAAATTATGCAAATTCCAAGCTCCTGCCACCTTAGGAGCCATTACTCGACTAAAGCGCTCAACTGATTGTTGGAGTAACACGCCATCATCCAGTACGCCAGCCCCATGAATAATACCGCGCAATGGTGCAGTAGTTCCACATTCTTCTAGCAGCCTAGCCACATCCTCCGGCTGAGAAACATCGGCACAAACAACGCGAACTCCTACTCCTGCCTTTTCTAGTTGACTTACCGTCTCTTGTGCAGCATCAGATGATATGCCTCGGCGACTGGTTAGTACTAAATGTTTAGCCCCCTGTTCTGCCAACCAGTTAGCTACCTTGAGTCCCAAGGCTCCCAGACCACCAGTAATTAGGTAGCTGCTATCCCCTCGCACTAGTTCCTGGTTCACAGAACTAGTCTTCATTTCTGGGATGGAAAGCACTACTTTGCCTATGTGCTTAGCTCCAGCCATAAAGCGGAAGGCATCTACTACGTTTTGGATCGGGAAGATTTTGTGAGGTAATGGTTTGAGAATGCCCTTGTCAAATTCTTGCTTGAGTGGGGCAAACACTGAGGTAATTAAACCTGGATTTTCCTGGGATACTTCCCCAAAATCAAAGGGGAAATAGGAAGCATCGGGTCGAAGTTCTTGCACTTTCTGCTCGTCCCAAATGTCAATTTTGCCCAGTTCGATAAATCGTCCTCCTTGACCAAGTGCCTCAAAACTCTTGTCCACAAATTCCTTATTGAAGCTATTGAGGACAATATCTACCCCTTTTCCGTTAGTTATTGCCATCACTTGATCGGCAAATTCTAGACTACGGGAGTTCATCACATGATCAATTCCCATTAACTTGAGGAACTCCCACTTACCCTCACTAGCAGTACCAAAAATCTCTGCTCCAGTACGTTGAGCCAATTGAACCGCTGCTTGACCTACTCCACCTGCTGCCGAATGAATCAAGATGCGTTCTCCGGCTTGGATGTTTGCCAACTCGTAGAGTCCATAGTAAGCAGTTAAAAAGGCGGCTGGTATCGTCGCTGCTTCCTCGAAACTTAAACTTTGAGGTTTGGGGGCAACATTTTGAGCTTTGGTAGTGACGAAACTCGATAGACTGCCAACAGTTAGAGCCACAACTTCATCGCCAATTTGGAAGTTGTCAACATTTTCCCCCAGGGCAACAATTGTACCAGCACATTCAAAGCCAAAGGGAATATCTGCTGGATTATCAATGCCCAAATGCTCGGCATAATAGTCCTTAAGCATTCCCAAGGCATTAAGTACATCTCGGAAGTTTAACCCCGCAGCGCGAACTTGAATTTCTACTTCTTCTGGTTCTGGTTGACGGCGCTTCAGAGGAGCTAGGTAAATATTATCCAAGACCCCATAGTTATCTATGGTGACTCGAACAGGAGAGCTAGAAGCAAAAGCTTGTTGCTTTACAGATTCTTGTGACTGAAACTGCTGTAGCCTTGCTAGATAACGGACTCCCTCTCGATAGACGACTTGGTCTTCTCTCTCGGTTGATAATAATTCTCTATACAATGCCTTGACAGAAGCAGCAGTTTGTGTATCCGAACGATCAAGGTCTAAGCAGGTACAATGGAGTTCTGGATGTTCGAGAGCGATCGCTTTTCCCAATCCCCATAAGGGAGCTTGTTGAACTTGTATAGGAGCAGATTTGCTCACAGGTTGAGTGAGTTGAGTTACCAACCATAAACGAGGGGACAAGTTGGTTTTAGTTAGTGCCTGAACCAAATGCAAAACACTACCACAGCCGAGGTGTAAATCACAAAGGTCTTGCTCATCTGCGTCCAGACTCCACAGGTAAACTATACCGCTATAGGTCAGCCCATTTTTCTCCAAAGACTCCACCTCTTGGAAAAGTTGTTGGAAATCTCCAAAAGCTGTTGGATTCACTTGATAATGTTGGGCTTCTAACTTTTTATAGGCAGAACCGGAATACACTAGGATACAGCGATGACCAATTTCTGAAAGCTTTTGAGCTATTTGCTCCCCTATGCCACCTTGGTCAGTAAAGATCAACCAGCTACCAGGCTCTTCTTTCGGTGGCGAGGTAAGAGCTTGGGGTTGCCAAGCCACTTCGTACAAATGGTTCTTTAAATCTGGAGTGCGCTGCAAAAGTTCCGGATTGGCACGCCTGAGGTAGAGATCTGAAAGGAAAGCGACTAAATTGCCACTTTCATCCAGCAGATATAGCTCTGCTTTCAAGTTTTCACCTTTGCTGTTATCTTTTCCTTCGATTGTGCCATAACTCCATAAGCGGCTACCAGGACGGCGGTAGACTTGCAGATGTTCTAACACTAGGGGTAGATAGGTATCATCAGGGAAGATGGCTCCTAAAATATGAAGGCAGGCATCCAGCAGGGCAGGGTGTAGGTTATAGTCTTCTGCCTCCTCTAGTAAAACCTCTGGCAAGCAAATCTGCCCCAAAACTGTTCCTCTCCCTCTCCAAAGTTTTTCTACCGCTTGGAAGCTAGAACCATAGTTGAGGTTTCGCTGTTGAAGTTGCTGATAAAATGCTTGAGAGGATATTTGTTCGTTGCATTGGGCTTGTAAGGTAGCTATGTCAACCTGGGTAAATTTTGGCTTTTTTGTATCCCCTGGCGACTGCTGTATATCCCGAATTTGCCCAAAGGCATGGCGTGCCCAAGCTGATTTTACTTTAGCCGAACCAGAAGAAGTGAGGCTAAATATCTCGAAGGAATAGACATCAGTCTTTTCAGGTGTCAAAACTAATTGCAGCGTATCCCACTCATTTTCTCCAGAAGAGAGAGGCAATGCCTGCTCGATAAAGACATTTTCTAATACCAACTGGTTAGATTGGCAAGTAGCCCCTCCAGCAGCTAACGCCATCTCTAAATAGGCAGTTAGGGGGAAGATCGCATCCTCAAAAACCTGATGATCTTTTAGCCATACTGGAGAATTTTCGTTAATTTGGGACTGGAAACGAATTTCTTCTGTTCCAGCCAAATCTAACTGTTGACCTAGGAGAGGATGGACTTTTGACTTTTGAGTTGTAACTCTTGAGTTGAACCACTCATCTGCTGCTTCTATCCAGTAGCGCTGACGCTGGAAGGGATAAGTAGGCAAATTTTCTCGACGACGGGAATAGTCCCCATCGAAGCCAAACCAGTTTACTGAGACTCCTTGGACGTAGACTTGTGCCAAACTGGTTAATAACTGCTGCCAATCATCTTGCCCTGGACGCAAACTGGGAAGCCATAATCCTTGGTGTTCGGGTAAACACTGGCGACCCATACCTAATAAGATAGGTTTAGGACCAATTTCTACCAATATGTCTGCACCCGCTAAACCTTTCATACTGGCAGCAAATTGGACAGGTTGCCGCACATGACGACACCAATACTCAGCAGTAGCTACCTCATCGGTTACTATTTCTCCAGTGACATTGCTTATGAGCTTAATTTGTGGTATGGAAAAACGCACTTGTTGTGCAACCTGCTCAAATTCAGCCAACATTGGCTCCATCAATGGTGAATGGAAGGCATGGGAAACCGTTAATTTCTTAGTCTTGATTTCTTTTGCTTCCAGGCTGGCACAGATGGCATTAATGGCTTCTCGCTTCCCGGAAATTACCACACTTTCAGGACCATTAACCGCAGCAATAGAAACTTCCTCAGCATAGGGGCGAATTGCTGCTCGCGCTTCTTTCTCAGAAACTAATAGAGAAGCCATTTCTCCATCTTGGGGTAAGGCTTGCATCAGCCGTCCCCGTTCGGCAATCAGTTTCAAGCCATCTTCTAAGCTAAAGACTCCAGCCACACAAGCCGCTACATATTCCCCCACACTATGACCCATGACTACATCGGGTTCAATCCCCCAAGATTTCCATAACTGGAATAGGGCATATTCGATCGCAAATAAAGCGGGTTGGGTATAATTTGTCTCATCAATGTCATTGCAACTGTCCCCCGTTCCCTTTTTCTCATTCCCTAGATTGGGATAGAGAATATCAAGCAGGGGTTTTTCTAAATAGGGGCGCAGAATTTCGTCGCAGCGATCCAGGACTTCCCGGAAAGTGGGTTGGGTTTCGTAGAGTTGGTAACCCATGTCTAAGTACTGCGAGCCTTGCCCAGTGAACAGAAAAGCGATCTGTTTTCGCTGACTACTTACTACATCAACTATCGATGGGGGAAAAGCTGCCAATTGCTCCTGTAGCTGCTGTTTAGATTCAGCCACAACAGCTAAACGATGGTTAAAGTGTTTGCGTCCTGTATTAGCCGTAAAACAAATATTTGCCAACTCTGCATCTTGATCACAATCGAGATAACTAACATAACGCTCTGCCAATTCCTGCAAAGCTTTCTCAGTCTTTGCCGATAAAGTCAAAATATGCTTTGGACGTTCCCTGTTTCCTGTTTCCTGTTCCCTGTTCCGGTCTTCCGGTGCTTCTTCCAAAACAACATGGGCATTTGTACCCCCCATACCAAAAGAACTCACCCCAGCACGACGGGGATTTCCATTTCTTTCCCATTGAGAAAGTTTTGTATTAACGTAGAAAGGGCTATTTTCAAGATCAATGTTGGGATTAGCTTGTTGAAAGTGGAGCGTCGGCGGTATTTGCTGGTGTTTTAGTGCCAATACTGTTTTAATCAAGCCTGAAATCCCTGCGGCTTCAGCGAGATGTCCGATATTGGTTTTCACCGAACCGATTGCACAAACACTTTTTTCTTTTTGGTCATTAGTCTCACCAAAAGCTTGGGTTAGAGCTGCTATTTCAATTGGATCTCCTAGAGCAGTTCCTGTCCCGTGGGCTTCTACATAATCAATAGTATTTGCCTCAATCTCAGCTATGGCTAGAGCATCAGCAATTACTGCTGCCTGACCCTCGACACTGGGAGCTGAATAGCCCACTTTTGAAGCTCCATCGTTGTTAATTGCCGAACCTTTAATTACGGCATAGATGTTATCTCCATCCTCAATGGCTTGGCTTAACAACTTCAACACCACAACTCCAGCCCCGTTCCCGAAGATAGTTCCTTGAGCCTGGGCATCAAAAGCTCGGCAGTGACCATCAGGAGAGGCGATCCCACCTTCTTCGCATAAATACCCAACCTTTTGAGCAGCAGTAATCGCTACACCTCCAGCTAAAGTCATATCACATTCGCCATTAAGTAAGCTTTGGCAAGCCAGGTGTACAGCTACCAGTGAAGTGGAACAGGCGGTTTGGACATTGATACTCGGTCCGGTTAAATTTAGCTTGTAAGAAACCCTCGTAGGCAGGCTAAATTTGGCATTCCCTAGTCTGACCTGAAGATCGATTATTGATTCTAGGAAAGTACGGTGAGAGGAGAAACCAAAGTTGGGATGAACATTGTTAATTAGATATGTGTTCAAACCCGAACCTACATAAACTCCCACTAAACCTTGATAAATTTCCGGGTTGTAGCCAGCAATCTCAAAGGCTTCCCAGGCGCATTCCAAGAAAATACGCTGTTGGGGATCCATAATTTCTGCTTCCTTGGTGCTGTAACCAAAAAAGGAAGCATCAAATAAATCAATGTTGGGTAAAACTGCACCGGCTTTGACATAGCTGGGATTTTCTAATAAAGCAGGCTCCTTAACTTCCAGGTCTTTTTCAGCAAAGAAAGAAATTGAGTCAGTTCCGTCTCGCAAATTTTCCCAAAACTCATCAATATTCCTGGCTTCTGGAAAGCGGCAGGACATCCCAATAATGGCGATATCAGATTCTCTAATAGGCATGGCAATTTCTGTTGATTATGGAGGCTCGATCTATTTGTGGTCAGAGCGACGCTTTTGCCTGCGTTGCCTTTGTTCCTTGATCGAATCCTGACGATTGCGTCGGTTACTGGGAACGCGACCCTTGCTCGCGGTAGGTGTTGACTCTGTCTGGCTTAAGTGTTGAGCCAAACCTTCTACGGTTGGGTATTTAAACAGATCTACAATCAATAGTTTTAAATTATAAATATTCCCTAATTTATGATGAACTTGGGTCAAGAGTAGGGAATTACCACCGAGTTCAAAGAAATTATCTTGAATCCCCACGACTTCGAGCTGTAGTACTTCCTTCCAAATTTGAGCAATAGCTTCCTCCGCTTCAGATTTGGGCATGACTAGAGCAGTTGATAAATCTGGACGAGACCGATCTGGGGCAGGCAAGGCTCGGCGATTTATTTTTCCGTTTGGTGTCAGAGGCATTTTATCAAGAGTGACAAAAGCCGCTGGGATCATATACTCGGGCAGTTGCTTGTGTAAATAACTGCGCAATTGTGGTTCCAGTTTGCTAGCTAGTTTGGCTTGTAACGGATTATTAGCATAGGCATTCCAGGGTTTAAGGGGGTTGGACATTGTTGTATTTTCCTGTTGATAGTTCCCCATTCCCTGTTCTCTATCTTCACCTTTTTGAAATACAACATTGTAGCAGCCTTTGGCATTGGAATTTGACCAGCTGATCCCAATGGTATAAGGCAGTTCTTCCCTCAAACTCCACCAATCTTCTGGCTCTACTCCATCAACCTGACACTGCTTCAGGAATTGCCGCAACTCTTCTACTGTTGCTAGTTCCTCCTCACTTCCAAGCAGTTCTAGAACCTTGACTATGGCAGCAAGGCGTGCATTGGGGACTCGTTTTATGCCCAGCATCTCTGGCTGTGTCTGTTGGATCAATTGGCGAACAGAGGGCACGCTAAGTGCGTCTTTTTGCCAATCCAACCAAGCCATCTCTACTTGGGGACAAACTTCCTTCCCTATATGAAGAAGCACATCGTAACGGAATCGGCTTAGCTCGTTATGGTAACGACCACGCTTTAACTGAATCTCAACGTGACTAATTTGCGGCAAGTGTTGCTTTAAAGCCACGAAAAATTCTGGATCAATAATCAGATCTTCTTCGTTGCTGATATTTTTTTGAATATGCTGTTTTAACTGCTTTATGGCTAGTGAGGGAGAGGCTTTACTAAGTTGAATGTCGGTGTGAAAAGCTTCTAGCAAGGGCAGACTACGTATATCTCCCAGGAAGATAAAGCCCCCAGCAGAAAGCATCTTCACTGCTTTTTCCAATACACCGACTAAGTAATCCGCACTGGGAAAAAACTGGAGTACTGAATTAATAATTACTGCGTCCAGCGAATCGGGTTCTATTTCTTCAAAATTATCCGCTGCTTTTTGGGCTAACGTCACTTTATCTTGCCAATTCTTCGCTTCTACTTGCTGCTGAACGTAGTGCAAAACTTCCTGGGAAATGTCAACACCATAATAGTGATCGCAGTGGGGAGCAATCCGAAACAGAAGCATTCCAGTCCCGCAACCAATTTCGAGTATGCGGTTCGGCTTATAGGACAGAATACGAGCCGTGGTCTGCTCTACCCAGTCACGCATCTCCGATTCGGGGATGGGCTGACCTGTATAGCTGTCGTTCCAACCAACAAGGTTGAGATTAAGGTCTTTGGATGGAGCTAACTGACTGTAGGTAGCATCAATTACTTGCTGCCATTGCTCTAGCTGCTCTGTTTGAGTCTGGGCATCAACTTGTTTGTGTGGAACCACGTAAGCCACCAAACGCTTTTGCCCAGGTACATCTTCCCTACTCAGAACCACAGTCTCCTCCACTGCTGGGTGCTGTTGAAGAATCGCTTCAATTTCACCGAGTTCGATGCGGAAGCCTCGAATCTTCACCTGATGATCTAGGCGACCAATATATTCGATATTACCGTCGCTCTGGTAGCGAACTAAGTCTCCCGTTTTGTAAAGATGCCCATCACTAAAAGGATTGGGAATAAATTTCTCTTTTGTTAACTCTGGGCGGTTCAGATAGCCTCTGGCTAAGCCAGCACCACTTAGGTGAAGCTCCCCAGACACTCCAATCGGTACTAGCTGCTGATGGCAGTCGAGAATATAGGCTTTTGTGTTAGCAATCGGGCGACCAATAGTTGGTTCAGTTTTATCTCCTTTTCTAGTCCTAGCAAAAGTAGAGTAGGTGGTATCTTCAGACGGACCATAGAGGTTTTTTACCTCTTGAATGGTTTCCTGCTGATATATTTGCTGTACCAAGGTATTCTGGAGAGGTTCCCCAGCTAAGTTAACGACACGCACGTTTTTGGGGATACCGTTAACTCTTAGTAGCTCCCTCATCGCTGAAGGCACTGTATTTACTAAGGTGACCTCCTCAGCAGCAGACAAACTGACCAGATGCAAAGCATTTTTAGCCAGGATGACCTTCCCTCCCCAACTTAGAGGAACAAATAGCTCAAATACTGAGAGGTCAAAGCAAATTGAAGTTGAGGCTAAGACCCCTGCAATCTGTTCTTGGCTAAATACTTCTGCTGACCAATACAACAGGGTAACTGGGCTGCGATGTTCAATGGCAACTCCTTTTGGTTTACCTGTCGAGCCGGAAGTGTAAAGCACATAAGCTAAATTCCCAGATGAACAGACCAGGGAGGGATTCGTCTGACTCTTGCTAGATATCTTTTGCCAATCAGTATCTAAACAAACCACACTGGCTTTTTGTTTGGAAAATCCAACTGCTAATTTCTCCTGAGTAAGCAAAATCTTGAACTGTGCATCTGAGCAAATATAGGCCAAGCGTTCTTGGGGATAGGTCGGATCTAAAGGAACATACGCTCCCCCAGCTTTAAGAATTCCCAATAGACCCACCAGCATTAAATGCGATCGCTCTACACATATACCTACTAAAACTTCTGGTTTTACACCCAGTTCTTGCAAATAGTGTGCCAGTTGGTTGGCTTGTTGATTCAGCTCGAAGTAGGTAAGTGATTCCCCCTCAAATACCACAGCTACTGCCTCTGGGGTGCGTTCTGCTTGTTCCTCAAACAACTGATGGATACATTTATCCTGGGGATACTCTGCTGAAGTATCGTTCCACTCCACCAGTAGTTGTTGCTGTTCTGCTATGGTTAACAGGGGCAGGGTAGAAATAGACTGTTCTGGATTAGCAACCAAACCCTCCAGTAGGGTGTGGAAATGAGCCAACATTCGCTTAATTGAAGCGGGTTTAAACAACTGAGCGTTGTAATCGCACTCTATTATTAAGCTCCCTTCTTTTTCTGAAACCCAAAGGACCCAATCGCACTTAGTAGTGTATTTTGAAATATCTCCGAGTTGCTCTGACTGTAGCGGCGATTCTGAAATAGAGGATGCTAGATTACCTAGTACCAACATCACCTGAAAAATAGGTGCTGTAGTTGAGTCCTCATCTCCACAAAGTTCCTCAACTAATTTTTCAAAGGGGTAATCTCGATTGGCTGCGGCTTCCTCAACGGTTTGGGCGACACGATTGAATAACTCTTGAGTACTCAGATTACCTGTTAAATTGGTTCGTAGTGCCACCGGATTAACAAACCTTTCCGGTGCTTCTCCCTCTGAGTTGAAAAGACTATTGGTGGACACCGAACCAACAATGATATCTTCAGCTCCATTTGTGTAGCGGTGCAAAATTACTTTAAATGTAGTAAGGAGCGTGACAAATTGATTGATGTTCTCGCGATCGCAAAATTGCTTAACATTTAAGTAGAAATCTTGATCGAGTTGTATAGTTTCTCTAGCTCTTCTAAATGACTGAATAGATGAGCGTGGATAATCCGATGGTACTGCTAAAACAGATAGCTCTCTGCCTAGCTTTTTCTGCCAGTAGCCTTTCTCTTCGCCAAGAATAGTACTGAAAGCTTTTATTTTAGAAGTATCCATTACAAAAATCTCTCAATTAAATTTCCACTTTTTCTGTGTCCATAATCATCGATGATCAGTGCAAAACCATTCATAATTCTAGTCTGATCGTACTTATTTATAAGTCGCAAACGTCGCTCATTTATCAATGATACTGACCATTTAGATTTACTCAGAAAAAGATGGGCATTACGATAAAAACAGCATATTATCAGTTATTTGCTATTTGCACAATATTTTTGCGTTTACTTTCTCCTAGCAATCCCATTAAATCCCATTAAATAATAACCAAATCTCTTTTTTGATCTTGTTTTTTCCATAAATCGTCAAATTTGGCGCACTCTTTTTCAAATCATGGTGGAATCTCATGGTGGCATCGCTGACAGGGTTGTTTCTTTCATTCTAGAGCTGAAAAGCTTGTGTTCAAGTACAAGCAGAACTATATCAGTATAGTACCAGATTCTCTTACTCTTTTTCCTAAAGTCCAGTTCAAAAGTTAAGTCAAAAAGTAATCAACAATGATGGGGAGGCAAAAATGGAGTATAGTTAAACTATACGCCATATGGGGCAATGGAATCTATTTTTTGATGTGGAGATAATTGGTTCAGTGCGCTCATATCCTAGTTGGCAAGCTAAACAAAGAAAGGGTTTTGATGTCTCTAGCTTTCAAATTGATTGGGATAACTAAGTTGCTACCTGTCCCCAGGGACATAAAAGTACCAAGTGGATGAATAGACAAGACAGGAAAGGTAAATCCTTGATTCAGGTTAGATTTAAGATAGAGATAGGAACGCAGCGATAAATATTAGAGCAGAGGGTATGAGAATGCTAAAGGTGAGCCAGTGCTCCACTTGGGGAGACCCCAAGTGGAGCAACTGGGGAATCCGTAAGGACGGATGGTTCAGCCGTTTCTGCTGTAGGAGGGGAGGTAAGACCAAACCTTGAACGAAAGTCTAAGCTTTGGCACTCCCCTACGAGTACAGAAGCCCCAGGAGCCTGTGCGGTGGGGTAGTTCACTGGTTCTACATGGAGAGCTTGCCCGGTACGTTCATTATGTACCCAAGCAAAAAAAGAACCAAGGGAGTTGTGTATTTGCCCCAAAGAACAACAACTTGCACTTCAAGCTCAAGGACAGGCTCAACAAACACCTGAATGGAAGAATACTTACAACCAAAGGGCACTAAGAAAAACGGAAAGCTATACTAGGTAAGCATTCCAACTTTTAATCAATGAGCAGTGAGTGATGGGGGGCGAGCGATGGCGATCCTTGCGTACTTAGGGAGATCCAAGAAATAAAATGTCCCACCGTTTTACAAATATTCTGGGCAAAACCGAGATATATGGGGGTGTCGCCCTACCGGGCGACACCGACGGTGGGACATTTTATTATCTGTAAGTGCC
>JASJDS010000198.1 GCA_030065055.1 Calothrix sp. MO_192.B10 | reverse complement strand
GCAGTTATTAAACCGTTTAACCGTACAAAATGTACCAATTAACAAGCCTAATTTGGAATAAACCAGAGGTCTATCTCTCCAGAAGCGTTGCTCTCATTTGCTGGGAGCGGTTCTCGCGTGCCCCGCGATACCATAAAAGATTTTCCTAGTATTTTCAGCCTGTTAAGACTTACTGTATGTTTAACGTGTTTTCGACTCACGATGTCCCTAAAATTCCTAGATCAAAGTGCTGCACTATTTCAGCAGAGTTTTCACGATTCTAGAGGAGTTTCACCCCGACTACTTAATTTTACGCTTAAAGTCGCCCTGGAAGGGCGAGGCTTTAAACCCGTTGTTTTCGGTAAATCTCATCCAGACAGTAACAACCAGAAGGTTGCTGACGCTGGTTATAGATTAGCGTCTTTGCATGACTGAGTTGGGAGGGGTAAGGGCTTTATTGCCTTATAACCATAATTGCCTTTTCACCGCTAGTGCATCAACTACAGGGTAGAAGTTCCAATAGAGGTGATTTTATTCCAAGTTGATAACTCAGTGTTTTGCTCCTCACACTACAAATCATGCAAAATCAGTCCACCTTTTGCTTACAAAAGTCTACGTGCCGATCTTAATTGATATTAAAGCCATCTTGAGTAGCGATCGTCAATTAAGACACTGCAATAGATATTAATATGTAACAAAAGTTTTTATATGAAGTCAGAAGGAAGAGGGAAGAGGGTTTGAGCGGTTTTATGTTTGTCAGGAGCTTGGAGGACTCCCAAACTCCTTCCGTTGTAAAGGACGGGGATTGTATCCATAAGTCAGAAGGGTTTGAGCGGAAAAATCCTCAGAGGTGCCTTCAGCAAAGCTGCCTTCGGTCAAGCATTCACAGTATAAAGACTTGACAGACCTTGGAGAAGAAGGATTCAAGGGATTGTCTGGCAAAAAACCTCTTTCATATAAAAATTTTCTATGTTTTGCTAGCATATATATTTGTACAATAAAAGTCACACTTTGAGCGAGTATAATTACCTACCAATAAAGCAAAAACCAGCACCACAATATTAGTCTGATGGCACTGGCTTGTCTTTTGGGTAAGAGTGCTAAGTCAATACTTACTTAGCAAAACTTACGAAAAATTATTTTTAGTTTACAAATAATTGCGATTTTGATGCTTAGTCCCAATCAGGGATGTATTGTGCGGGTCCACCAACACCAATGCCTGTATGGAATATTTTGGCATCGGTGATATTCATATTGTTCATGGAAGCCTGGTAAACATTTGAGTCAAAAATCTGTGCTTGGCTCAAATTCGCTTCATCCATATTGGCTTGTTTGAAATTCACATTACTCAACAATGCTGCTGTCAAGTTAGCCTTTTTCAAAATAGCACCTGTTAGGTCTGCCCCTTCCAGATTTGCTTCTTTCAGGTTAGCTCCCTGTAAGTTCGCTCCTCGCAAATCTGCTCCAATTAAATGAGCGCCACTGAGATTTGCTCCTACTAAGTTACAGTTTCTGCATTCTCCCGTCGATAACAACTGTTTGAGATGTTGGGGGTTTTCTGCTTTGACTGCACCAGCAAACAAAAGGGGTGTCACTAGGGCTAAAGTAGCTAAAATTTTGCGGATCATAACGCACTCCCCTATTTAATTAATTTACTTCCGTTTTTTCCTCACACCTTTATTATGTCATTAAACTTCTGGATTATTAAGTACTTAATCCACAATTTATTTGTGATTTGGCTCACATAAATTTTTTCTACATTCAAAACTGATAGATGCAAGTGATGTATCAGTGTGGGTTTTGGTAATTTATTGCCCTGACAAAAAATTACCAAAATCGGAGTGTTAAATATCATTAAGGATGATTTTAATCTTCATTGTGATTGTTTTTCACAATCCTGCGATCGCAATAATTTTTCCCATAGCAAATCATCGCCAATTTGTCATGATACCTTGATGATAATTTTTGGATCGTGAGGAATTAATTTATATCTCCATATTTTTTGCTGGCAATTCCAGAAATTCTCGTATATACTGATTGACGAAATCAGGCTTTTCTTGTTGTACCCAATGACTACAGTTGGGTATATACTGGATTTGTATTTCATTCACATAGCTTTGAGTGCCATAGGTAAGTTCCTTGCCCAAAGCAATATCATTCTCTCCCCAAATCATCAGGGTGGGAATGTCAAGCTTTTGCCAATTGTGGTTTGAGCTTTTTGTGTTAAAAATATTCCGATAATAATTTACCATTGCGGTCAAAGCACCTGGTTGAGCCGCAGCTTGCTTAAAAATGCTAATATCTTCTGGGGTAAAAGCAGTTTTATCTATTGCCATACCTTTAAAGACTTTTTCAATCATTTTATAGTCTGCTGCTTTGATGTATAATTCTGGCAAAAAAGGTAATTGGAAAAAGAAGATATACCAACTACGTAATAATTGACGCAAGGTATTTAATCCCTGGCGAAATTTAGCAGGGTGAGGGATATTAAGGACAATTAATTTTTCTACCATTTCGGGATGGGTGTGGGCAAAATTCCAAGCGATCGCACCACCCCAATCATGACCTACTAAAATGCAATTTTCGTATCCTAATCCTTTAATTATACCCTCCACATCTTTGATTAATTCATCTATTACATAAGCAGATTTCTCTTTAGGTTTATCGCTGTGGTTATAACCGCGCAAGTCCACAGCTACTACTTGGAAATATGGGGCAAATTCAGGTATTTGATATCGCCAGGAATACCAAAATTCGGGAAATCCATGTAGCATTAGCATTAGAGGACCTTCACCTTGGGTAACGTAATGTAGTTTTACACCATTAGTATGGATATAATCGTGTTGCCAATTATCTTGTAGTACAGACATATTGTTGATTTTGGATTTTAGATTTTGGATTGAAAATAGCGCTTGGGTAAAAGAAAACAGTATTTTGATGCTTTGATTGTAGGGAAAATTTTAGCAGTGTAGTTTTATATTGATTCAAGATCCTCTAGGGCGTGTTTTCAAACCCAAAATTGGCATAAATTGTAGGTTGGGGAGCCACTCTGTTGCGGTGAAACACTTGCGGTGGACGGGTTCCCCGGCATAAGCAAAGTGTTGAACCCGAAGGGAGGTTCCCTCCGTTGTAGGAAGTGGCGTTTGAGGAACGTAGACCCGAAGGGGCTTCTCGCAGAGTAACCCAACATTCTTCGTTCATTTGTTGGGTTTGGTTTCGTTCTACCCAACCTACACGATAGTTTGAAAACATGCCCTAGCCCAAATGTCCGCCTAGGAATAAATTCCCAGGCTCAAAGACAAAGTCTGATAAATCAGACTAGGAAAGACAGGAGAGCACGTTTTAACATCTCGGCTACGCTCGATGTTAAAGCTGAGCGAAGCCGAAGCTTTAACGTGCTTGGTTTATTAGCCTTGAAATTTATTTCAAGGTGGGAATATGGGTTAAGCAACATTGGTGCAAGTTGTTAGGCACCCTTCCAGGGTGTTGGCGACTTTGAAAACACGCCCTAAAATTTCAATATACTACTGCCAAAGAGGGTAAAGCACGCACAATGGGTAAAGTAGAAATTCGCGGTGTTTGGCTGACTACTACGGATAGTTCAGTACTTAATTCCCAGAACAACATTGCTGAAGCGATGGAATTTCTAGCCGAGACGGGGTTTAATGTGGTATTTCCCGTGGTGTGGAATCGGGGGGTAACTCTATATCCCAGTGCGGTGATGCAGAAAACCTTTGGCATGGCTATTAACTCAGTGTACCGCGATCGCGATCCTTTAGGGGAAGTGGTGACACAGGCGCGACGGGTGGGACTAAAAGTAATTCCTTGGTTTGAGTATGGCTTTGCTAGTTCCTATAATTTGCATGGTGGTTTATTGTTAAAGAAGAAACCAGAATGGAAGGCTTGCGATCGTCAAGGGAATTTACTCAAGAAAAATGGCTTTGAATGGTTAAATGCTTTAGATGAGGAAGTACAGGATTTTTTATTAAGTTTGGTATTAGAAGTTGTTAATAATTACGATGTAGATGGTATACAGGGAGATGATCGTTTTCCTGCATTTCCTAGTGAAGGTGGTTATGACGAAATTACAGTCAAGCGTTACCATCAACAGTTTGGTAAAAATCCCCCAGCTAATCATCAGGATAAACAATGGGTACAATGGCGGGCGGATATTTTAACTGAATTTTTAGCAACCCTATATCAACAGGTAAAAGCAGTAAATCCTCACCTGATAGTGTCAGTTGCTCCTAATATTCATGATTGGGCATTGAAGGAATATTTACAAGATTCTGTCACATGGTTAAATCGGGGAATTGTAGATATGATTCATCCCCAGGTTTATCGGCGAAATTTATTCAGTTATAAATGTGTAATTGACAAGTTAGTACGCGAACAGTTCCCAGGTTCAGCACTGTCAAGATTAGCACCGGGAATGTTAATTAAAGTCGGTTCCTATGGCATCAGTACTGATGATTTAATTAGAGCAATTGAATACAATCGTGCTTGTGGTATTCAAGGAGAAGTTTTCTTCTTTTATGAGGGTTTACGAGCAAACAATCATGCCTTAGCTAAAGTATTACGACAACATATTTATAGTCAGTCAGCGGCTTTTCCGACCCTGATGGATCTTTCTCAGAGTCAGATAAATCACAAGAGTTCGGTTTCTATTTGGCGACGTTTATGGAGATGGGGAAGGAATATTTTTGATTTTTGATAGATGGATTAAGTACGGCAGGCGTAATAAAATGTAAGACTTAACCTCACCCCGCCTGACGGCACCCCTCTCCTTAGTAAGGAGAGGGGCTGGGGGTGAGGTTTTATATTTAATTGTACCCAGTTACTTAACATATTACTTAGTTACTTCCACAAATTTACCTCCCTTAACCTTCACCAATACAGGTTCGTTTTGGCGTTCCCCTTGTTGAAACTGGAGTGGATAACCGGAGGTTTCACTAGCTGAGAGATTGACATTTTTTAAGTTTTGTAAAATAGTTGTGCGATTGGGTTTTTCTGAGAAAGAATTAATCAAAGCCACAGTTGCATCAAAACTAGTAGCAGTACGCCAACTAACCGCTCCTTCCCATTGTTTTGCTGCTTCTTGGGCAAAGTTTTGTGCTTGTGGTGCTTCTCGAAACCAAGGTACAGCTATAATTAAGCCTTCCACATTATTTCCCCAAGCTGTCAAGGTTTTGCTGCTGTAGAGACTATCCCCTGCTAACAACTGTAACCCCTGGCTATCGGGATTGTCAGGTATATCCATCTGTTCCTTCTGTTCCTTGCTGGCTGTAGCAATTTGGAGAGCAACAGTAGTGTGTTGTGTGTCTGGAAACAAAACCACTGCTTCTGGCTGATATTTATCCAGGGTTGTTTTAACCTCTTCTTTTACATCCATTTTGGGAGCAGTTAAATCAATCAGTGACTTGCGAACCACTTTACCCTTTAATTGTTCAAACCGCTTTTTAAATTCTCTTGTAAGACTTCTACTGTAAGGACTGTCTGGATTTGAAAAAATTACTACTTTGTTTAAATTTAGTTGATCCGAGGCGTACTCAGCTAACTTGTTCGCAGTCATAGCCTCGGAATTCACAGTTCTAAAAAAAACATTACTTTTTATAGCACTGGTATTAGTAGGAGAAATTACGGCTAATCTAGCTTCTTGATATTTCATCAATGCTGCTTTAGTAGCATCACTATTAGCATGTCCAATTACTCCCAATAGGTTTTTATCTTTTACCAATTCCTCAGCTACTTGTTCTGCTTGTTTTGGTTCATTACCATCATTAGCAATTACAACTTTTAGCAATTTACCATTCAAACCATTTCTCTTATTAAACTGATTTTGTGCTTGTGCCACACCACGCAAAATCTCTTTTGCAGTTGATTCTTCATTATTTTCTGCTGGCACTATCGCTGCTAAAGTCAAAGGATCGCCCTTTTTAATAGCACGAGCATTATTGTAATAAATTAATGCTTCTGGGTCATTAGGGTCATTTTTAAGGGCTTGTTCAAAGAAGATAGCAGCTCGTTTATAATCTTCTTTTTTGAATGCTGTAATTCCCTGCTTCAGATTGGTGTTAGCAGTTATAGGAAAGAGGGTGCGATTACCATTACTAATATAAGCACTCGGATTTGATTGACAAAAAATTCCTAATACTTTATCTTCGCTTGGTGTGCATAATTTTGGAATTTTAGAGACACCTAAACTGGCAAAGCCAATAATTACTGTCACTAATGCCAGTGTACCTACAAAAATTACCTTTTGCTTGTTTTGGTTCTTTAAGTATAACTTTAAGTAACTCAATATAGAAAAAGTGCTGTTAAGTTTACCATCTGATACATGGCTAAAATCTTGATGTTCAAAAGTTTCTATTTTTTGTTTTTTCTCCCATGCAAATCTTCGGTCAAGCTCATTTGACAAACCTCGGTTAAACTCTGGCTTTTGCTGATAAAATCTTAATTTTTTGAGTAACTTATTCTCATATTCTAGAGTACGAGTACGTGAAAGCCCTTCTTTATTGTGTATTGGGTGAAATTTGTAGGTTCTGTTTAACTTAAAGTATCCGTCTGCTGGTGCTGGCATAGGACTAAAGTAACTTGGGTTAAATTCCCAAGCCTCAGATTCAATATTATGTATATGTTGTTCCTCCGGTAACTGTTGTTTGCCTATTTCATAGATAGGATTAATTTCTTTTTTTTCAATTTTCTCTAACTCTCTAATTTCCTGCTCCAATGGATGATGTTGCACTAACCAACGCCGGACAAACTCAATTTTAACTTTTCGTCCTGTATCATCCACAAAAACGTTTTTTACAAGTTCTTTAGCAGCTGTTCGCAAATATTTTGTTCGTAGAAACCCATGTTTTTGAATAAGTTTTAACGGGTCTTCAGGATTTTTGTGTGACTGCTGTTGAGATATTTTTTGAGCCTCAGCTACAGCTGCAAAAACCACTTGTTCCCAAATAGATAATCCATCCCAAAACCATGCTAAACCAGCTTCAGCAAGTTCAATTGCTTTATCTACAGTTGCATTTACATCTTCCTGTGTAACTTCCCATTTCTCTAATTCCCGTGCCCGACCAAAAACAGCAAAACATATACTTTGAGTAAAATAGGGATGTCCCGCTGAAAGCTTGATAATTTCTTGTATTGCCTCAGGTTCGTATTTTAAAATGCCCTCAGCAGGCTCGGTAATTAATTTAGTAGAATTTGCTTCATCTAAAAAACCTATTTCTGCAATTGGCGCATTTTTAAATGTGCCTATAACATTCGGCATATCTGTAGATTGCCTTCCCAAAAATAAAATGACAAATAATTTCTTATCTAACTCTAGAATCGAATCCAAATATGTAAATAATTTTTCTAGGATTTGACTAGAGTCTTCATTATTTATAGGAACATCAAATTCATCTAGTAATAAAACTAAATTTTGGTTATCTATTTCTGGATATACTTGGGGTAAAAATCGACTGTAAAAAACAAATGGCTCCTGCTCCAATTCTTCAAGAGCAGGTATTTTGACATTGTTTGTAGAAAGTTGCAAATGTTCTACAATTTCTTGAGCCATCTCGAAGAAAATATTGCTAATATTGTCTCGAGTATAGTGTTCTAGGTCAAAAGGAACAAATAAAAATTCATCCAGGGCAACAAATTTAGGAATATTACGGATAATAGATGACTTACCTATACGCCTTTGACCGTGCAACAATATTACTTGTTGACCCTGCCTCAAATTATCCTCAATAAAACTAAATAACCCTTCTCGTCCCACGAATAATTCTCGCTCATCAATTGGACGACCGATAACGTAAGGATTTCTGCGAGCTACTGAATTTTTCATGATATTTATGATAGTTGTCTTAGCTATCTATGTCTATTCAAGAGGGAATCAACTACTAATTATCTTTTACTTTTATAAATTTGCCTCCTTTTACTTTCACTAAGATAGGTTCATTTAAACGCTCCCCTTTTTGAAACTGGAGTGGATAACCGGAGGTTTCAGTTACAGGAAGATTTACATTTATTAAATTTTCCAGAATTGTTGCCCGAGAAGTATCTTCAGAAAAAGAATGAATAAAAGCCTGAGTGGCATCAAAACTAGTAGCAGTGCGCCAGCTAACGTGTCCTCCCCATTGCTTTATTGCTTTTTGGGCAAAATCTTTAGCTTGTGCAGCTTTTCTAAACCAAGATACTGCGATAATCAAACCTTCCACAGCATCAGCACCTTTTAAAGTGTTATTGTTATACAAACTATCTCCACCTAATAACTGAAGCGGTTTTCTACCCTGCTTTTCAAGTTCATCCGTCAATTTATAATTAGCTTTAGCAATTTTGACAGTAATATTAGTATTGTGCATATCTGGAAACAACACCGCTGCTTGTGCCTGATATCTAAACAGACTCCTTTCCACTTCTTGTTCTATTGTTTTACTAGTAATATCAATAAATGCCTTGGGAACCACCTCACCCCCTAATTTTTCAAACTCCTTAGTAAATACTTCCCTCATACTGTTACTGTAGTCACGATCTGGATTGGCGAAAATTACCACTTTTTCTAATTTCAACTTGTCAACAGCATATTTCGCTAATTTCTCTCCGGCAGCAGCATCGGAAATGGCTGTTCTAAAAAAGACATCACTATCTAGCAAGATACCAGTGCTAGTAGGAGAGATAACAGGCAGTCTTGCTTTTTTGTATTCTCCTAGTGCTGCGCTGGTAGCACTGCTGGAGTTATGTCCAATTATTCCCAGTATTGATTTGTCTTGCACTAATTCAGCAGCTACTTGTTTTGCTTTTTCTGGATAGTTACCATCATTAGCAATCACAATCTCTAGCAATCTACCACCTAAGCCTCCTTGTTCATTAAACTGATTTTGTGCCTGCGCCATACCACGCAACATTTCTTTAGCTGCTCCTTTGTTGTCGTCCTCTGCTGGTACAACTGCTGCCAAGGTAAATGGAGAACCCTTGAGACGAGCAAGAGCATTGTTGTAGTAAATTAGTACCTCTGGATCGTTGCGGTCATCTGCCACAGCCTTTTTAAAGAATTCAGCAGCGTCTTTATATCTACCTTTTTTAAATGCTTGGATTCCTCGGTCACGATTAGGGTTTTGAATCTCAGGAAAGAAAGTGCGATCGCAACGACTAATCCTATTTATATCTGCTACACAGAAAATACCTAATTGTTCTTTTTTTCCAACTGGGCAAGGATTAAATGATCTATAAACTAGACTAACGGCAGGAATAGCGATCGCTACTATTCCTACTGCTAATAAAACTTGAATACTTTGTTTCTGTCTCAGCCAAAGGGTAATATTTACAGGTAAAACTTTTCCTTGAAAAAGAGCAATTCCTGCTAATCTTTTTCTTGCTGATAACATGTGAGGTTCAATTTTTAAAACCCGCTCATATTGCTGCCTTGCCCTTGCAAAATCTTTTTGGTTCAACAACCTATGTCCATATTCTTCCAAAGCATCTAAGAGCTTGTCTTTATTGCGTATGGGATCGAATTGGTAGGCTCGCTCATAAAGTTCTAAGGCTTGGTCAAAATTACCAACTTCCCAGTGCACTTTAGCCAATTTTAATATAGTTGCAAAATGATTAGGATTGAGTTCTAAAATATCCTGATAATATTTCAGTGCATTCTGTTTTTTACCGTCTGAATAGAGGCTAAATGCGGCATCATTTATTTGTTGAATTGTCTCTTTTCCTATTTTCTCTAGTTGCCATATCTCACTCTTTACTGAGTGATTTTGCACCAACCAACAGCGGACTATTTCCACTTTTATTCTGCGTTGTGTATCATCCAATAAACCTTTTTCATATAATTTTTTAACAGCATTGTTCAAATTTTCTGTTAATTTAACTCCATGTTTTATTAACAGGGGTAATGCTTCTTCCGGTATTTTTTTAGCATGAGCATTAGCTATATTTTGAGCTTCTGCAACTGCTGAAAAAACTACTTTTTCAGAAATAGGTAATCCATCCCAAAACCATGCTAAACCAGCTTGAGCATTATCATCATGAAATATTCGCCCTACAATATTTATCACATCTGTACGGGTGACCCTCCAATTATTATCCTCCCTTGCTTGTGAAAAAAGAGTAAAGCAAATTACTTGAGTAAAATAAGGATGCCCCGCTGACAATTTCAAAATTTCTTCTATTGCTCCTTGTTCGTATGTCAGTATCCCCTCACATGGTTTAGCAATCAGCCGCTTTGCACTCACATGGTCTAGCAATCCAATTTCTTGACAGGGTGCTTCCTTAAACAAGTTGAGCAGGTTTGGCATATCATCTAAAAACCTTCCTAACACTGGGATAATAAATAGGTTTTCCTGCTGTTTTATTAGCATACCTAAATACTTAAAAAAGTCTAAACCTTGTTGGGTTAGAGTTAAATGTGGATTATCAATGAGATCAAATTCATCAAGTAAAAATACTATTTTTTTTCCATTAATGAATTGAAAAATGTTTGATAAAAATATTTGATTAAATATACTTAGATCGTTATCAATCTCTTCTACTGTTGGTGGTCTTATTATATTTGGCTCTATTTGCAACTGGTCTACGATTTCTCTGGCAAGCTCATGGAGAATATGACTACAATGAGATTTACTTCTTTCTTCCAAATCAAAGGAAATAAAGACAAACTCATTATTCCCTACACAATCGGGAATTTGTCTGAGTACAGATGACTTACCAATACGTCGCTGACCATGCAGTAAAATAACTTTTACACCCTGGTACAAATTATCCTCAATGACGCGAAACAGACTTTCTCTACCAAAAAATCTTTTTCGGTCATCGATGGGAGAACCAATTTCGTAAGGATTTCTAGGTCTTGTCTCAACCATGTTTATTATACCTACATATTTTATAATAATCCTCTGAGTAATTTTGAAAGCACATCTATTCCCTGCGGAATTAATTTGAAGGTAGATTTATGCTTTCCTAACCAACCAATTGTATTTGTGATTTTCTCTGCTTGCTGATGGCTCATCAAATTGAGAAATACTTTTTGTCGTGCTTTTAATGAATCTTCATCTGTATTCCATACTTGTTGAATCACCCACTTTTCCATGATGGATGAAGTAAATAAATACATCCTTGTTTGTTCTTTTTCCTGATGGACAATTACAGCTTGTTCTTCAAGTCTGCTGAGTTCTCGCTCTCTTTGGGAAAATATAAGGTCAATTCCATTCAAGTCAAACTGTTTTTTCTGATGTAAACGACCTTTCAAATGATAAAGTGCTATGAGCATTAATAAAGTCTTTTCTACTTCATCTGTCCTTTCCCAAATATTTTGAAAAATCTGTATTGTACTGCTTTCAAAATCATCTATAAATGCTTGTGAATCAGGAGTTTTACCAGTTTTTAATTCTCTATAAAGCAAAGAACCAGCAGTTTGCAATAAAGCCGGATGTCCATCGGCAATTTCTCTAATTGCATTCCTTATTTTTGGTTCTCTTAATGTACCTAATCTTAATGTACCTAATAGTTGAGCAATTTCGGTGTCATTAAATGGCTTGAGACGCTGAAATAGATAGTGATTATACCAGGGAGATTTGCTGGGATTGAGTTTGGGACCAAGTTCATTTAGTCTCTTGAGTGATGTCACAATCATCGAGAGATATTGTCTCTCCCGACAGTGAACAGCCAAATTACGACACTCGCTCAAGAATTGTTCCATTTCATCGTGGGTGTATTGCTTGTTTTCGTGGAGTGCAGCGTCGTAGTCATCTACCAGCAACACCAAGAACCTGTTCTGTTTTCCAAGTTTCCGCAATATCTGGCGTAAACTATCTTTTGTGGTTTTACCTTCTTCTATGAGTTTGGTAATGTCAGCCTGCAATGTAGGTTTATCGTCTAATTTATCTTTCAGTAAACTCAGAACTTCTTGCCAAAAGCCAGAGGGTGTAAAAGGAGATATACTCTCGCAATTAAGCAAAACAATTACAGCCTGGGATGGGTCTAGTCCTTTTTCTTTCCAAGTTTGGGAGTCAGACAGTTTTTCCAGAAAGGAAGTCTTACCCATTCCTGGACCACCCCAAATTGCCAAGTGACTGCGGTTATAGATTTGATCAAATGCAGCTTCAATTTCCGATGTCCGTCCCACAAAGTGTTCGGGAGGAACTGGTTTACCAACAAAAAAGGGGTTACGTGGAATTGATTGTAACGACATTATTATGTGTGTGTTTTGAGAAAATTAAATTCAATACAGTTAAATCGGGTTTGTTTTGTCTCACTTGAATAATTAGGAACATCCCACTTTGGTTAATGACCCTGATACAGTTAGTTACTCACTTACACAGAACACTGTCACCCAACGCCGGATACTCAGTTCTATCTGATTGGTAGATGTTATCTATTGCCAGGGATACTCCTGATTAATCAACCAAGTAGTTCTACACTTGATAAATATGCAGATGTCTAGATAAATACACTTAACTAAGTGTCTTGTTTTCGCTTTAGAGATAAAAAAATGGTAAATTTAAATTCTCCTTTTAGTGAAAATACTTAAGTAATACTAACTATAACACTTGTATTTGATGTATTGTTTAGCTGTAAAAAAATGTAATTTTCAGAAGCTGTGTGGTTTCTCTAATATCAAAAACGTCTGAACCCCCTATTCCTGCTTATAAATTGGGGTTTTCATTTCTCACATACCCCTGTTTCTTCAAAATGGTTTCGTTACACAAATATAGTGTTTTTCACTTGGGTTAAATACAGTCTTTTGGGATAGGCTTATAACCTGTCTTAAATATTAGAAATCAGTTTTGTATTGAACTCAAATGAAAACTACTATATTCCCCATTGAGAACAGCAACATCGATTACCAAACCCTAGAACACCGATTCATTAATCCCAGAAACCGGGTTTATTTATAAAACCTCACCCCGCATGACGACACTCCTCTCCTTAATAAGGATACTGTTAGCGAATTAATGAATGGTCTAGCCCCTCATTTCTCGTGACTTGCCTCTGGCAAGGAATGCAGCGATTGAGGCTCCCGCCTCAAATCCTGGCTAGAGGCGGGAGCCTCTAAAGAGTGCATTTCCAGGCTGGAGCCTGGAAACGAGAGAACGAGAGAGACACTCAAACTTGGGGGTGAAACCCATCACTAATTGACCAACAGCATCCTTAATAAGGAGAGGGGCTGGGGGTGAGGTTGAGTCTTAGATTTAATTACGCCTACCTACTTACTATCTTTGAATGCAACTTAGTATGAAGATTTTATTCTAGGGGTGATTCTAATTCCTGAGGACAAAATTCAACTGTAATTCTGACTTTTCCTTTTCGCCAACTTTGAGAACTAAATTTTAATACTTCACAGTCAATCCCTTCTTGAAATAACTGTGCTTCTAAAGCATCTGATTCCATACATCCTTTAATCGCTTCTAGTAGTTCTGCGATTTTAAATGTGGTTGATAAATTTAGTAGTTTAAAGGTATTTGTAGATACAGAAACAACTTCATTTTGATTCAATGGCTCGAATCTATTGTCCATAGGTAATTGCTGATATTACTGAACATTGGAAAAATATTCGGTTGTAGCATGATTCAGCAACAATAAGATTCTCAACCAAAAAATTCTGTAAGATAGTTTGCTAAACTGCGTCTATGTTCTATCCTTGAGGGAAAGCAAGCTACAAACTAATACCAATTCACATAATGTTTGCGACACATATATGCCCCGTAAGGGCACGGCATCCATAAAATTTTGGTGTATAAAATTATCATTCTGATGCCGTGCCCCTACCCATCGTATTAATCTATTATTTTTTTCTAAATTCTAAATTCTAAATTCACATAATGTTTGCGACACATACATGATTCGTAAGGGCACGGCATCCATAAGATTTTGGTATATAAAATGATCTTACTGATGCCGTGCCCCTACCCATCGTATTAATCTATTATTTTTTTCTAAATTCTAAATTCACATAATGTTTGCGACACATACATGATTCGTAAGGGCACGGCATCCATAAGATTTTGGTATATAAAATGATCTTACTGATGCCGTGCCCCTACCCATCTGTCCTATTCTTTTTTCAAAATTGTATCATCTAGGCCAGTTTTAAAGGGGAGCATCCCACTTTTTTGTACGTCATTGCGTTCGTCGAAGACGTTCGGTGAAGGGTGGAGGAACCACATATAGCCAATTTTACCAATGAGAAGGGCGCAAGCATTGCGCCCCTACAATGGATCTGGGATAGGACAAATATTCTCATCACATCTATTGATACTGTTACCTGCCGTGGTAATTTAAATTCTGGAAATCTCTTAATCTTATCTGCTGTAACGTCCTATCAGTTCTGTTTGCGCGAGAATATGTCCTTTCATTGCTGCTTCTACCTGAGCTTTTGTCGCACCAGGTTTTAGGTCTAGTTCTGTATCTAAGGCATAAAGTTTAAAGAAATAACGGTGAATTCCACTAGGGGGACAGGGTCCACCATATTCCACCTTCCTAAAATCATTGATTCCTTGACAACCCCCATGAGCTAAATTATCACCCGCAGGTATATTTGATGACAGGGAACGAGTGGTGGGTGGCAAGTTGTAAACAACCCAATGCACCCAGGTTTTTCTGGGAGCATCTGGATCGTCACAAATCAAAGTCAGGCTTTTTGTTCCTGCTGGAGGTTCATCCCAACTGAGACTGGGAGAAATGTCTTCTCCGTCGCAGGTGTACTCTGGTGGGATCAAACTATTGGGTTCAAAGGCTGTACTTTCTAGTTTCATGTCTATTTTTCACCCATAACTATCAATTTTGACTCAATGGTATACTCAGTTTCCTAAAAATACCTTTTCTTTTTTTCAGTAAAAAATAGTACGCAACCTTCTATCAACGCACATAACAATTTTATTGGATTGAAAAAGTTTTTATCTCCTATATATCTTCAACTAAGAATACACATAACCAAGACGACGAATATTAATAATGTCGCTCATTTTCTTAATTTGGCTGAATAGTTGTTCTAATTGAGTACAACTAGATATTTCGATTTCCAAATCAATTAAGGCTGGTTTGGCCGTAGAGGTTTTCACATTGGCATGACGCACATTAATGCCGCGATCGCTTAAACGGGATAAAATATCTTTGAAAACACCAACCCGATCTAAGGTTTCAATTTGTATTTTCACTGGATAAGTATGAAAATGAACATTATTTTCATTATCACAGTTCCAGCTTACAGGAATCAGGCGATCGCACTCTACTTTCTCCAGATTTTGACATTCTTGGCGATGAATCTTGATTCCTTTACCCCTGGTAACTACACCAATAATTTCTTCTCCAGGAATGGGATTGCAACACCCAGCCAGATGATACATTAACCCTTCTATACCCACAATCGGTGAATTGCTGGATTGGGAAGTTATAGGACTGATGCCCCTGGGTTTGGGTGCAATGGCGGAGACATTTTCAGAAATTTCCGAGTCAGAGGTTAATGGTTGCTGGGATTTAATTGTTTCTCGCCAACGATTCAGCACAAAATTGAGGGTGATTTCACCATGACCCAAACCGGCCAATAAATCTTCTACACTTTGATAGTTACATTTTTCGATCACTGTTTGCATAGCTTGGGATTTCAGCAAATTCTCAAAGCCTTTTCTAGCCAGTGCTTTTTCTAATAATTCCTTACCACGGGCAATATTTTCTTCTCGGTGCGCTCGCTTGTACAATTGGCGAATGCGATTCTTGGCTAAACTGGTTCTGGCAAAATTGAGACAGTCCACACTTGGTTGACTGTTCTTTTGGGTGATAATATCCACAATATCCCCATTTTGTAGGGGCGTTGATATGGGCACTATCCGCGAGTTTACCTTTGCACCTGCACAGTGGTTACCCACCTCCGTATGAATCCGATAGGCAAAATCGATGGGTGTAGAACCAGCCTTTAATGCAACTAAGTCCCCCTTGGGTGTAAAAACATAAACATCATCCTCAAATAGGTTATCTTTAACGCTATCGAGATATTCCTGAGCATCTTTGAGGTCATTTTGCCATTCTAATAACTGTCGCAACCAAGTAAATTTTTCATCCGCTGCGGTTAAATTTGCATTGTGAGATCCACCAGTTTCTTTATACTTCCAGTGAGCTGCAATCCCATACTCGGCGATATGATGCATTTCCAGGGTACGGATTTGAATTTCCAAAGGACCACCCCAAGGACCAATCACTCCGGTGTGTAAAGATTGGTAGCGGTTAGCTTTGGGTAATCCAATATAATCTTTAAATCTACCAGGAATGGGGAGAAATGCATCGTGAACCACCGCTAGGGCGCGATAACATTCCTCTTTAGTCTTGACAATAATACGTAAAGCTGCTAGATCGTAAATTTCATGGAATTCTTTGTGTTGACGCTGCATTTTTTGGTAAATGCTATGGAGATGTTTCGGTCTACCACTAAGATCGAGACAATGAATACCTGCTTTGGTTAGGCGATGTTGCAAAGTTTCTGTAACTAGCTTTAATCTTTTCTCTCTATCGGTGCGTTTATCTGCTACTAGCTGCTGAATTTGTCGGTAAGCTTCTGATTCCAGATATTTAAAGGCTAAATCTTCCAATTCCCATTTCAAATGCCAAATCCCCAAGCGATTGGCTAAGGGTGCAAAAATTTCTTTGGTTTCTAAAGCAATGCGGCGACGTTTAGCATCTGGCAAATGTTCCAAGGTTCGCATATTATGGAGACGGTCTGCTAACTTGACCACAATCACCCGAATATCTTTTGCCATTGCCAAAAACATCCGCCGAAAGTTCTCAGCTTGACCTTCTGTTTTACTCTTAAAGTTAATTTTAGAAAGCTTGGTGACACCTTCTACTAATTGTCGGACTTCCCCACCAAAGCGATTTTCGATTTCTTCAATGGTAACTTCCGTATCTTCCACTACATCATGAAGAAATCCAGCTGCTATCATAGCAGCACTGCCCCCTAAGTCGCGCAATAAGTCAGCCACAGCAACAGGGTGACAAATATATGGTTCCCCTGACTTGCGATACTGACCCTCATGAAGTTGGTAGGCGAATTTAAATGCCTCTACAATCAATTGGTTTTCACAATCCTGGTAGCTATCTTCAGTTTGGTCACCATTTGCAGATGAATTGTCTAAACAATTTTGTAACCATACTGGAATGTTAATGTCCATAGGAGTTTTGAGAGTTGAGCAGTTCATAGAGTTGGAAGCAATAAAGAAACCGGAAACAGAAAACTGGGAACATCAAGCAAATATGCAGTCAATTCCTATAATCTATCTTTTGGTAGATGCTTTAACCACAATCATGCAGAATGTGGTGAAAAATAACGGTATTACCGCCAAAAGATGGATGTTATTGATAAAAGCTGGGAAAATTAGGATTGAGTCAATCAGTCTATGCAAGTAGATGTCAAAAATCGTAGTATTGAAACCTGATTCATGGCAAATATGGAACCAAAAATCTAGTTTCAGCCAGAATCTGCCAAAATCATCTAAAGGACTTTATTGTATAAGAAAAACTGGTTGAGTCGATCAACTATTTTCCCAATTACTGGATGTCTATAAATAATCAGCCATATCAGGCATTTGCAAATTTATTAGAGGAATTACGCGACTATACCATTACTGCTGAACTAGATGCACCCGAACTCCAGCAGCGAATTATTTCTTTGCGTAAATTTTACCAGCAGCAAATTTTGACTTTAGCTCCTGAAGACACAGAAAGCCAAAAACTGGGCAGAATAAGTTCCTATCAGACGGAAATCAGCAAACAATTGCGTCTCCTAGAAATGGATATGATGTTTTTGCAAGGAGCAAGGCAAGCTACAACTGCTCAGACTCGATTGCAGGCAATTAGCGATCGCCTAAATATTCTGATGCAATATTGTCATGCCATACTAAAAATGTAACTCAACTTAACTTAACTGTTGGATTCCGCCAGAACCTCTAAGGCTGGGAGATGGCGTAATTCTGACCGTACACTCATTAGAATCTTGCCTAGATGATTTTGGCCAGATTTATTACCACCACAGCCCCAAAAATAATCCGTAGGAGAGTTTTCTACCAGTAATTCCTCTCCTGTAGCCAGGAGAATTTCTCTGATCCCTGCATGGGTGCGAAATTTTTGTAACACTGCTGTTCGCATAATGGTAGTTTTGACTATTTCCCAATCCGGACGTAGTTGACGAGTAGAACAACGTCCCAATTCAGCGGCTTTCTCTGGAGTTTCCGCACTATGAATCAAGGGAATAATTACTTCATCTTTTGTACCAACAAATTTCTGGGCCTGGTAATAATGTTCTACCGTTGACCAATAAGTTCCCTGGATAATAATTCCGTGGGGAGAAAAGTTAGAAAAACAGCCATAGGGCTGCCAAGCTTTGTAAAAGTAGATAGTCATGGGAAATTTCTCTTTTTATACTTCAAATTCTATCGCGCTTGTAGATTCTCTAATAAATGCATGGAACCGCCATTGAGTTACATTACCGATCCCAACACAAAATTTGAACCTCCGAACACGATAAATCAGAAGTTGGATTAGTACACGATTTTTATCAATTCTTTATTTCATTTTATATGCTATCTGTAGGGTGCTATTTAGATCCCCGACTTCTTAAAGAAGTCGGGGATCTGTTACCTAGCTCCTAGTATTTCCATTTATGCCACAATAGTTTGGACTCTCCCCATCCGATAACTTGATTATGTCCGTAGAATCCTTTGAAACAACAAGCTGGGGTTGGCAGATTTATCAGTGGCAAACAGAAGTAGGCGAATGGTTTGAATATCACTTCTCCCGTTGGCTATTGCGATCTTTCAATAATGTGCCAAATTTCTCTATTCCTCCGTGGCTCGAAAATCTACTGAAACTTTTGTTCTGGATATTATTATGTCTATTCTTAGTTTGGGTTGGTTGGCGATTGTGGCAGAAATTTAGCCCTTATGTATATTCTCGATTACGCACAGTAAATAATAATACTAGTTCAAATGTTCGCCAACCAGAAAATATATCTGTTACTGGGTGGTGGGAGCGATCGCAAGAATTTTACCAGCAAGGCAACTATGGGGATGCTTGTCGCTGTCTTTATTTGGCGATATTACAATATTTACATGATAATCAGGTCATTCCCAAGAAAGCCAGTCGCACGGATGGGGAATATTTGCAATTACTCCAATTATCTGGAACCCCCATACAACCCTATGAAACCTTGATTACTACCCACGAACAGCTATGTTTTAGCGATCGCGAAATTTCACCAGATAATTATCAGCAGTGTCAGCAAGCCTATGGGGAGATTACTAAGCAATGAAAGGCTCAAATCGCCGGCTATGGCTAGTTGGACTGGTATTAGGGGTAATTCTCATCCTCACTTTGATTGCTGCACCTAGTAGTAATAAAATTAACAGTGGCTCTACTTATGGACGCGCTCCAGATGGTTATGGTGCTTGGTATACTTTTATGCAAGAACAAGGTATAACTATCCAACGCTGGCAAAAGCCATTTCAGGATTTAACAGCAAAAAAACGCCCAGTAACTTTACTGCAAGTCAGAAGTTATCTGGGTTTCCCATATCTATCACCCAAACAAGAAGAATGGCTGAAAACTGGTAATAATTTGGTGATTTTGGGGGTACGTCAAGGGGTAAGTAATGCTAAATTTAGCACTATGCAACAATCCGCCGTGGGTGATGTTAAGATTGATACTCGTAGGCGCAGAGAAATAGATTCTCAGGAGAAGGTTAAGTTAGGCGATCGCTTTGGGGCGGTGGTTTGGCAGAAAAAATACGGTAAAGGTAAAGTTACTTTTGCAACAACACCCCATTTAGCAGCGAATGCCTATCAAGATTATCCAGGTAACTTTAAGTACTTAGCTAATTTAGTTAATCATCAAAACAATTTGATTTTGGTAGATGAGTATATCCACGGCTACAAGGATCAGGATGTAAGACAAAGGGAAGGGCAGGGCAACTTATTTAGTTATTTGGGTCAAACTCCCTTATTTTCGATGTTGATCCAAATATGTGTTTTGTTATTGGTACTTGTATGGGCAAGAAATCACCGCTTGGGAAAATCAGTAAATTTATCCACTCCAGTGGTAGATAATAGTGCGGCTTATATCCAAGCCCTAGCAGCTGTTTTGCAAAAAGCTGAATCCAGTGACTTTGTGGTGGAAATGTTAGGTAAGGAAGAACAGCTGAGATTACAAACCGCCTTGGGTTTAGGTAAAATTCCCCTGGAACGCCATACTTTAGTCCAGGAGTGGAAACAACAAACTGGTAAGGATAGTACGGAATTAGAAGAGTTATTAAAAATACAGGCTCAAAAAAGCCGGATTGGGGAAAAACAGCTGGTAGATTGGTTGATAAAATGGCGATCGCTACGACAAATTATGTCAAAATAATTCGTAATTGATACCCCTTGTTTTACATCTTGGCGCGAACTAAACAACTCAATCTACATAATGCATGAATGATAGCAACCCGATATTAAATCGACTCAGTCAGGCAATTAACCAAGTTATTGTGGGACAATCCCATCTGATCCATCAGTTACTAATTGCCTTACTTGCAGGGGGACACATTATTTTAGAAGGCGTACCCGGCACAGGTAAAACCTTATTAGTAAAAGTACTAGCACAATCTATTAAAGCTGAGTTTCGCCGGATACAACTCACACCAGATGTTTTACCAGCAGATATTACCGGTACTAATATTTTTGATTTAAATAGCCGCAACTTCACCCTGAAAAAGGGACCAGTATTTACAGAAGTACTGCTAGCAGACGAAATTAATCGTACTCCCCCCAAAACCCAAGCCGCGCTCTTAGAGGCGATGGAAGAAATGCAGGTGACACTGGATGGGGAAAGTTTACCTTTGCCCGATTTATTCTGGGTAATTGCCACCCAAAACCCCTTAGAATTTGAGGGGACTTATCCTTTACCAGAAGCACAATTAGATCGATTTCTCTTCAAACTGGTGGTGGGTTATCCCGATGAAGCCGCAGAAAAACAAATGTTACTGAATCGTCAAAGGGGTTTTGCAGCACGACGTTTAGATATTGCTCGCTTGCAAACTGTGACTACCGTAGAGGAAATTTTACAGGCAAGACAAGCAGTCCAACAAATCAAAGTTTCTGAAGCAATTATTGACTATATCCTGGCTTTAGTGAAAACATCCCGCCAACATCCAGATTTAGCCTTGGGTGCTTCTCCTCGTGCTGCTGGTGCTTGGTTTGTCACATCTCAGGCATCAGCATATTTAGCAGGTAGGGATTTTGTTACCCCCGATGATGTGAAGACAGTTGCACCCCCATTATTACGTCATCGACTCATACTCAAACCAGAAGCGATGTTAGATGGTTTGCAAATAGAGGCGGTAATTGCATCCATATTGAATAAAGTTCCGGTTCCTAGGTAAAGTATTGGCTATTTAATGGTTTGTTTATTTCCGCCAAGCTGTACTAGAAATTATTCATCCAGATTCCAGATAAATTATCGAGATTCATCTCCTTAATCTCTCCATCATCAGTATTTTGAAATAATGCAGTAAACGAACCTGCGCCCAAACCATGTTGGGGAAACATGCGATAACAATGCATACTTGTGAGATGAGACTGGTATGGTTGTAAATGAGAAACTTCCACAGCTTTAAATTGAGGAAAGCGTTTTAAAAACCATTGACAAACCTGCTCATTTTCTTCTGGGGAATAGGCGCAAGTCATATAAGCTAGATACCCTTGAGGTGCAACAATTTGAGCAGAATTAGCAATAATTCTTTTTTGCCGATTAGCACTTTTATTAATCGAACTAGGATGAAAACATCCTGGTGCTTTAATACCTTTTGCTAGTAAAGATTGTCCAGTACAAGGTGCATCAATTAGGACTAAATCACTAGATAATGGTATTTCTTGAGCAAATATACTCGAATCTCTGTTAATTACCAAAGAAGGTTGGATATGACAACGCTTTAAATTGGAAATTAACATCCCTAGGCGTTTTCCAATTACTTCATTACAAATAAGTAAATCTGGTTGTAAGAGTTTCCATGCAAATATACCTTTCCCGCCAGGTGAAGCACACATATCAACGATGTAGTTAATCGGCTGATTAATCGTTAGTAAAGTGGATGCCGCAAATACAGAAGAAAAATCTAAACAATAAAAATAACCTTGTTCGTGTAGAGGATGCTTACCTGGTTTTTCTTGTAATGATAAACGTTTGATAAAGTTTGGTTGCCAAGATATAGTCTCTGCTAATAAGAAAGGATTATCTTTTGGTTTATTTTTACACCAAATAATACAAGGATGAAAAGGCTGAGGATTAATTAAAGCATGAATAAATTTATCTTGCTCATCTGTGTCTGTAAATAAACGTCGTGTTAGTTTCAGTAGTAAATTTGAAGGTTTTTCCATCCTCAAGTCGTCAAAAAATTACATTATCTATTCTGAATATGAGCAATTGTAAGTAACTGAGTCAAATTAAATATAAAACCTCACCCCGCCTGACGACATCCTCTCCTTAATAAGGAGAGGGGTTGGGGGTGAGGTTTTATATTTAATTTGACTCAGTTACTTACAATTGCTCATATTCAGAATAGATAATGTAATTTTTTGACGACTTGAGGATGG
>JASJDS010000197.1 GCA_030065055.1 Calothrix sp. MO_192.B10 | reverse complement strand
GTATTGTTTCTTGCACTACCTGTATCGAAACAAATGTTTTTACTTCGTTCCATAAATAAATTTAGGGGCTTGGTGACCATTTTTCTTTTTCTTTACTTTTGCCTTTTTACTTTTTACTTTTGCCTTGTTCGGTCAGGGAGGGAAGGAGTGACGGAGTGAAGGAGTGTAGACACGAAGTGGCTTCCCGCAGGGTAGGAGTGAAAGAATTAAACCACCAACTAACAACTAACAACCATCAACCATCACTCCTCACTCCCTACTTCCTTAACCTGGCGGGATTCTAACCATAGGGGGATAAGTATCAAAGCTAGGAGAATCAATAAAGCCAAAAGGGCAAATTGGCTTACCCAAGTAACTAATTGTTCCAGGGAGATAATTCTGCCAGCAAAGAAAGCCAATGTCACCATCACACTAGCCCAAGCCATAGCTCCCGCTAGGTTATACATCATAAATTTCACAAAAGGCATTTCTGCTATGCCTGCTAATGGTGAGGCAAAAATTCTCAGTAAAGCGAAAAAACGACCAAAAAATACTGTTTTAGCGGCATTTTCACTAAACTGCTCTTTGATATTAAGGATTCTGACTTCTGAAATTCTCAAAATCCCTGCTAGTTTTACCAACAAAGACCAACCACCAATCCTGCCAATCCAGTAACCACAAGTGCCACCAATTACTGCACCCGCAGTGGCATCACTGAGTACAAGCCAGTAACTGAGTTCATCACTACCAGCAAGGAACCCACCCACTAGGGTTACGGTTTCACCAGGAAGAGGGATACCTAAATTCTCTAATAAAATCCCCACAAAAATTGCCCAGTAGCCGTATTCATGGGCAATATCCTGGATATTTTCTAGCGATACTAACTCTAGAGACATCCACCACCGCAGCCTTTACAAATGTTTATCTTTGTCATCTATCTTGGCTTGTCTTCAGGTGTGGTGTCAACGTGAAGGAAGAAGGAAGAAGGAAGAAGGTTTTTATGTTTGTCAGAAGCTTGGAGGACTCCCAAACTCCTTCCGTCGTAAACGACGGGGCTTGTATTCATAAGTCAGAAGGGTTTGAGCGGAAGGTTTTCCTTCAGCATAGATGCCTCCAGCTCCCACTGCCGTATCCGTTGGCAGAAGCCTTCGGTCAATCAAACTGATATCTAACCCAAACAATAACTAATATCTAATACTAAGTATAAATTTTTTCTATGTAATGCTAAAGATTTTAGATATCACATCAGTGGACTCACTGAGTAAAATCTTGGGCGTTTTATCAAAATTTTATAAAAGTTCGGGTCAATTATAAAAGTTTTGTAAAAAGTCAAATTGCTACCATTTTTATGTAAATGTTATGCATAGCATATATTGTATGCAAGATTTAGATACTTTATACGGCATGAGTACTGAATATATTTGTTTCAATTGCATATCAGTGGCAACCAAACTATTTGGTTAAGCTATTGATTTTGCATTGGCGATCGCTATTGGTACTTGTGTCAATTTTGTTTTTTTGGGAAGTGTTCCAATTACTCGGTTAAATATATGACCCTAACACCAGAAGTTCAAGTAATTCTATTCAAACCAGAAGGATATATTGATTTAGAGGGTGGCATAGCTTTGAGTAGCAAAATGGCAGAAATTGTGCCTCAGTCAAACCAACTCTGGATAATTGATTTGCTAGCGGTCGAATTTATGGATAGCTCTGGTTTAATCTCTTTAGCTCAAGGATTAAAAGTTGCTCATGAAAAGGGTTGTCGTTTATTGATGTGTAATTTACAAGCACCTATACGCTTGATTCTGGAACTCACACAATTAGATTCAATGTTTGAAATTTTTCAAACCTACGAAGATATACTGATGACAATTGACCACAAAACTATGGTTGTTGCCAACTAATTAAAGAATATCCCTTGTTGCCTGGTTGTTAGGAAACTGAGCAGTAGCTTTACAGCCAGACAATCTACCCTTCTCGGCTCAAGCATTTAAATATGACCGGAGTAACGCATTCCCCACCCATGAATGCGGGGACTTTTAGTAGCCCTGAAAAGAGGAAGTTCGGTGAGTTTAAGAATTGGGTACGGGAGAAATATTACTTTCAGAGGGTAGGGGGGGAGAAAAATTGGGTAAATCAATGCCACTATGGTTACTAGTACGGGTTTTGAGTGCCAGACGGTAACTGACACTTTGTAATTCTGCCTGGAGTTGACGATTTTCTTGCTGTAGAGTGGCTACTTTTTCTCGCACGGGTGCCATACGCTCTTCAAACTTATGGCGATAAATTTGCGGCAATTCTTGGACAACCTGTTCCAACATCCGACTGCGATCGGTTAGTTCTTGAACTGTTTGTCTTAATTGATATATTTCCGTATCCCGTGATGTAATCTGTTCCTGATAAAAAGTAACTTGTTGTTCCACTGCTTCTAACTGTTCTCGCAAAGCCTGTACCTCAGCCTGGTGGTTTGCAGATACCTCAGGTTGTGGCAGTAAATTATTATTTCCCTTTACGAGTCGAAAGAGTTCGCAGGATAATTGCTGCACTAATTGGTCGCGCAGTTGCAATTCTTGTCGCAGTTGTGATACTTCTCCGGAGAGGGATTGAATTGTGGGATTATCAGTTTGGCTCACAGTAACTACAGTTCCCGTAATTTTTTGACGCTTCGCCTGAATTTTGGCGAGATTATATTATTTTTCTGAGTAATTACTTGTTAATTTAGCATTACTAGATAAATTCGGTAGATATATAAGAATAATTTTTTTACACTTACCTAGAATTAGAAAATTTATCAGGACTTACGTACTCCTTAGGTTGGCGTAGGGCGTGTTTTCAAAGTCGCCGCCTAGAATGGTGCGTCTTGTCGTACAAAGTCCCTTCGGGTATCTCCTCCGGAGAGAGTACGTCAACGCCAGTTGCCTGGATCGGGAAACCCTCCCCCAGCACTGGACTCACCGCCTGGGCGGACTACGAAAAATTCGGGTTTTTAGCCTGCCTAGGCAGGCTTTGTTTGTATAGGGATAATGGGGTTTGAAAACACGCCCTAACTAAAGATGGGAGTATATGTTTGAATCTCGCATGACTAGAAGTCACGCGATTCCTACTTCATCGACAAGTGCCTGAGAATTCCCAGGTCTTATCTCATCTCCATAAGCGTTTTGAGCATCCGGTGCACCGACGCTGTCATCAAACGGGAGTGACAGTTTCAGTTTCTTCTGATTCCGTTGCCGCTTGTGGTTGCTCTTGTTTGATTGTGAGGTAACGAATTACTTCTTCACTCAAACGCATAGCACGTTCCATAGGAGCAATAATTTTGCCAGAGCCAGTGTAATTCATCTGAATGTAGATGCCGTCCCGATGCCTGTTGATTTCATAAGCAAGGCGACGTTTACCACGATTTTGGATTTCAATCTCACTTGCACCAGCTTCGCGAATTATATTTTCGTATTTAGCGATCGCACTTCCTACCTGTTCTTCTCCCAAATCTGGGCGGAGGATGTACATGGTTTCGTAAAAAACTGACATTTGGAATTAATTCTCCTTACGGACAAATTGGCTGCTGATGTCAATTGGCGACTGAGCGTGTTATAAGATACCATCGGTCGTCAACATCGAAAGCAGCAAGGAATTATAATCTTACCAGCTTTCAATTTTTATCGTTAACCCCATCGATTAAATTTATGCTTTGTGCTACCCTCAGAAGAATTTTGGGCAATGATGATAGCTAAAACATTAGCCATCGATAAAACTCCAAACAGCTAGGTTATAAAACAGAGGAACAATAGTTTCTGCTGATAAACAAGAGGATGTAAGTCAAAAGTTATGGCGCAGCGTTATATGCGAATTCAAAATCACGAAGGGAAGATTTTCTATGGCGTACTACAGATATCACTGAATGTTCAATTATTGGACGCGCCTCCCTGGTTAGGAGGAGAACTTACTGATGTGTGTTTAGAGGCAGATAATTATCTGATTTTGCCTCCTTGTTCTCCCTCTAAAATTGTGGCAGTGGGGAAAAACTACGCAGATCATGCTGCAGAAATGGGAACAGAAGTACCAGCCGAGCCATTAATATTTATCAAGCCCCCTACCTCCGTAATTCCTGCCGATGGAGAAATTCACTATCCTCCACAGTCAAAACGGGTAGACTATGAAGGGGAATTAGCTCTGGTGATTGGCGATCGCGTTTTTGGTTGCACTCCAGAAGAGGCTCATACCAAAATTTGGGGCTACACTATTGCCAATGATGTCACAGCGCGAGATTTACAGAGAAGAGATGGGCAATGGACGCGAGCTAAGGGATTTGATACTTTTTGTCCCTTAGGTCCTTGGATTGTGCGGGAGTTAAATCCGGGGGCAAGATTGCAAACTTTTTTGAACGATCAAACTACACCCGTGCAATCTGCCTGCATTGACGAAATGGTCTTTCCTCCTAATGCGATCGTTTCTTATGTGAGTCAGGTGATGACTTTGCTTCCTGGAGATGTAATCCTCACAGGAACCCCTCTGGGTGTGGGTGAATTGCATATAGGCGATCGCGTTTGCGTAGAAATCGAGGGAATTGGTCGCCTAGAAAACACAGTTACAACCAGTACCCATAAAAAGTTCTGATGTTCGTATTACAAATTTACTGTTAGTTAATTTAACGAACTTGCATATACACTGCATCAGATACAGCGGGAATTTCTGCATAACGTCCCATCAGCGATTGAACCACAGAATAAACCACTGCTGCTAAGATTCCCAGGAATATGGTGGTAGATAGGGTTTGAATGGCAAAATTGCCAATGGAGATTAAGCCTAATAGATCGGTTAATATGCCAAACAAAAAGATGGAAATATCTAATAAGAGGGCTTGCATGGTATTGAAACGAATAAAGTGACTGATGCGTTCGTTTCTCACTACAAATATAAATAAACCCAAGAAAATAAGCAGTCCCGCATAGCGTACCCCGTAGTAAACCCTTAGCAGGGGCATAATAGGTATAAACACTAGTTTTAAAAGTGAAAATTGATTCATTAGAAACACGCCATACTTAAAAACTTCTAGCAGAGGTAATAAATAGGGCAAACTGGCAAAAATTCTATCTTTAATCGTTGTAGACCCGCGCCAAGTCATTTGATATTTCTCCTGTTATCCGAAATCAGCACTTGAGCCTAGGATAACGCAGTTAGATACTATGTTCCCAATGTCATGAACAAAGAATTACGAAAAAAACAAATTATTTAAGGCAGAGTGTCAATGGGAAGGAAGAGGGAAGAAGGTTTAAGGGTGACAATAGGGAGTTCGGAGTTCGGAGTTCGGATTTCGGAGTTCGGAGTTCGGAGTTCGGAGTTCGGAGTTCGGAGTTCAGGAGTAGGGGCGGGGTTTCCCCGCCCAGAGTGAGGGAATTATTTTCATGGGCAGGTTGTGGGATTTGACCGTGGGGGGCTAACTTGAAAATGGTTGTTAGTTGTTAGTTGTTAGTTGTTAGTTGATGGTTGTTAGTTGATGGTGTGGGAGCCGCACTTGAGATATATTTTCATGGGCAGGTTGTGGGATTTGACCGTGGGGGGCTAACTTGAAAATGGTTGTTAGTTGTTAGTTGTTAGTTATTAGTTGATGGTTGTTAGTTGATGGTGTGGGAGCCACACTTGAGATATATTTTCATGGGCAGGTTGTGGGATTTGACCGTGGGGGGCTAACTTGAAAATAGTTAATCAGCGCAGAGTTTGTAGGGGCGCATTGCGTGCGCCCTTGAGGAGTTAGTCACAAAGCATTTTCATCTGCAGGTTGTGAGATTTGACCGTGGGGGCTAACTTGAAGGTCGAAGGTCTTCTGTCAATCTATCTGAGCAACGCGGAAACCCATCACACATTGAAACTGCTGGGACTGTTGTTCTGCCACCTTAGCAACTGCTTGACCACAGGACAAATGACCCCTACGCCATCGGGGTTGACCAGTTTGATCGGCAAGCAAGCAAGACTGACATACTTGATTAGGTTTGAGAATTTGATTATCCATTAAAATGACTAACATCCAAATACCTCCGGTAAGATTTCCATTGCTAGCAGTATTTTTCCTGAAATTGCCAGTTTGGATTTTCCAGCACTGATACACAGAGGATGCTACAAGAACCTAGCTAGGATTTTTGCTTATTTTCAATCACGCGCGATCGCTGTAAGGCGGTTCTGTTCGCGTAGCGGTTCCCAAGGAACTAGGAACATCGCCCTTTAGGAAGTTTGCCTTGGAAGCATCGCTCATTGGATAGTTGATAGAATTGTATCAGGGCTGAGATTTGCTACCTGGCTGAGAGAGAAATTTTCATTTATTCTCATCTAAAAGTCCTCGGTAGTGTAGAAACCGTGTGTCTTGAGACCACGGAGTCAGCACAACGTAGCTAATTTACAACTAGATTTTGACCGAATTAATTATATTGTATTTGTATTTTCAATTGATACTTTGAATTTTTCGTAAAAATTAATACGTATTTGCAGTACGTCGTATGATCAACACAGGGGTTAATTAACAGCATTCAATAAGCACTTCAATTACTCACATTTACTCACTTTGATTGAAGTCTGCCTGCTCGCCTTACAATATCTATATGCTCTTAGGATTTAAAACACATGTTTTTACTCTTCTAGGGCTTGCAACTGTATAAGGTGCAAAATTGGCATACTACTTCCTTGCTAACAAAGTATTTGATGACGAGTAATGTGGTTATAAAACCTGTATCTCGTGATTCAAATCATACCAATGCTATGAACCAACAAAGCCAATGGTCAAAAAACTTTGATCATTAACTCGGTTTTGCTAAATTGATTGGTTTAATTGCAAACCGATCGCTCGCTGTGTAAATTTCCTTCAGGATAACTCTAGTGACTAGAAGTAACTCAGAATTTCTTTCATCTGCCGATCCTACAGTGGCGGGATTAATTAACCAAGAACTCCAACGCCAACGGGATCACTTAGAGTTAATTGCTAGCGAAAACTTCACTTCCCCTGCTGTATTAGCTGCTCAGGGTTCGGTATTGACAAATAAATATGCCGAAGGATTACCTGGTAAACGCTATTACGGCGGTTGTGAGTTTATCGATCAAATTGAGCAAATAGCAATTGACCGTGCCAAAGAATTATTTGGTGCCGCCCAGGCGAATGTACAGCCCCATTCTGGTGCCCAGGCAAACTTTGCGGTATTTCTGACCCTATTAGAGCCGGGGGATAAAATCATGGGGATGGATTTGTCCCACGGAGGACACCTCACCCACGGTTCCCCTGTAAATGTCTCTGGAAAGTGGTTTCAGGTTTGCCATTACGGTGTCAGTCAAGAAACGGAACAGCTAGACTATGACCAAGTTCGAGAGCTGGCGCTAAGGGAGCGTCCTAAGCTCTTGATTTGTGGTTATTCGGCTTATTCTCGCATCATTGATTTTGAGAAGTTCCGCAGCATTGCTGATGAAGTTGGAGCCTACTTACTGGCAGATATTGCCCACATTGCTGGTTTAGTGGCTACTGGTCATCATCCCAACCCCGTGCCTTATTGTGATGTAGTTACTACTACTACCCACAAGACTTTACGGGGTCCTCGCGGTGGTTTAATTATCACCCGCGATGCAGAATTGGGCAAAAAATTAAACAAATCCGTTTTCCCAGGGACTCAAGGTGGTCCTTTAGAACACGTCATTGCTGCCAAAGCAGTTGCCTTTGGAGAAGCTCTAAAGCCTGAATTTAAAGCCTATTCTGGTCAAGTAGTTGAAAATGCCCGTGCCTTGGCAAATCAGTTACAAGCTCGTGATTTAAAAATAGTGTCAAATGGCACTGACAATCATGTTATGTTAGTAGATTTGCGTAGTATATCCATGACTGGTAAAGTAGCAGACCAGTTAGTTAGTGGTGTTAATATTACCGCCAACAAAAATACTGTTCCTTTCGATCCAGAATCACCATTTGTTACCAGTGGTTTGCGCTTGGGTTCCCCTGCATTAACTACAAGGGGCATGGGAGTGGCTGAGTTTACAGAGATTGGTAATATTATTGCCGATCGCCTGCTCAGTCCTGATTCTGAGGAGGTAGCAGCAGATTGTCGTCGTCGGGTAGCAGCATTGTGCGATCGCTTCCCCTTATATCCCCATCTCAACACTCCTGTGGCGGCTATGGCGTGATCAAGAGGCAAGGGAGCAGGGTGCAGGGGGAATCAAAGAAATAGGTTGATTCCAAAAATTGGAAAATTTATTTCTTGGGTTTTCCTGGCAATATAACCTTTTTTACTTGCATTAGTTACGTATTTTACCTCACCCTCTTTCCCTCTCCTTAATCAGGAGAGGGATATCCGCTTTTGTCAGGGTGAGGTTTATTACGATATTTTCTTGAAACTCTCACCGCTACAAGCGCAGCTTTATACTAAGTTGCATTCAAAGATAGTACCCAGTCATTGCGACGCTCCGTAGACGCGTTAGCGGTAAGCCACTGCGGTGGTGAGGCAGTACTCCACTTGGGGTCTCCCCAAGTGGAGTAACTGCCGAAAGGGTTTCCCGGCATAAAGCAACTGCCGTCAAGTGGCGCACCCGTAGGGCTTCTCGCAGAGTAGCAATCTCATTGACTCAAACTACTATGATAGAACGCAACTTGGTATTAGCGGGAGATTCTTGTTTCATCTTTAAATAATGTTTGCAACACATATATTCTTCATCAGGGCACGGCATATACAATATTTTGGTATATAAAATTATCTTACTGGTGCCGTGCCCCTACCCATATGTCCTATTCTTGGTTCAAAATGGTGTACCTCATTCAACTGGAAACTGCGATAAAATCCACAATCTAAAATCTAAAATCTAAAATCTAAAATCTAAAATTTCATGAGTGCAGAAATAATTTGTGTGGGTACGGAACTATTATTGGGCGATATTTTGAATCGTAACGCTCAATATTTGGCGCAGCAACTAGCACAGCTAGGGATTCCCCACTACTATCAAACCGTTGTCGGGGATAATATTGCCAGAATTAAAGTTGCGATCGCTATTGCCATTTCCCGCTCGCAAGTTATCATTTTTACCGGCGGTTTGGGACCTACCCCTGACGATCTTACCTGTGAAGCGATCGCTAATTTTTTCGGTTCTCCCCTAGAAGAGCGTCAGGAAATCCTTGAGGAGCTACAGCAGAAATACGCAGCACGGGGACGAGTCATGGCTCCTAGTAATCGGAAGCAAGCTTTGATACCCAAAGGAGCAGATATTTTACCTAATCCCACGGGTACAGCACCGGGAATTATTTGGCAACCCCGTCCGGATTTAACTATATTTACCTTTCCCGGTGTTCCCAGTGAAATGCATCGGATGTGGGAGGAAACAGCAGTCCCCTATCTGAAAAATCAAGGTTGGGGTCAAGAGGTGATTTACAGCCGGATGTTGAGGTTTTGGGGAGTTGCAGAGTCGACTTTAGCGGAAAAGGTTGCTCCCTATTTCAACTTGCCTAACCCCACAGTAGCTCCCTATGCGGGGAAGGGGGAAGTCAGGCTGCGAATTTCCGCCAAATCAGCTAACCCTGACGAAGCCGAGGCATTAATTACCCCCATTGCTACACAAATCCAAGCAATTGCTGGTTTGGATTACTATGGTGCCGATAATGACAACCTGGCTTCCGTGGTGGGTGAGTTGTTACGTCAACGGGGAGAAACCCTAGCCGTGGCAGAATCATGTACTGGTGGTCTGGTGGGGCAGATGTTAACGGAAATTTCTGGTAGTTCTGATTACTTCTGGGGTGGGGTAATTTCCTATGATAATTCGGTGAAAGCGGGGTTGTTGGGAGTGAACCAGGAAGACTTAGAGAAATTTGGTGCAGTTAGTGGGAAAGTTGCCGAACAAATGGCTGCGGGAGTGCGATTACGTCTGGGAACCACTTGGGGATTGAGCATTACGGGTATTGCAGGGCCCACGGGGGGGACGGAGAGTAAACCTGTGGGTTTGGTTTATATTGGTTTAGCTGGAGAAGAGGGAGTGACGAGTTTCGAGAATCGTTTTGGTGCAGCACGAGGTCGCTCTTTGATTCGGCATTTTAGTGCTTGTACCGCTTTAGATGTGTTGCGGAGAAGGCTTTTGAGTCAATCGTAATGGGTAATTCGTAATTAAAAAAATCAGATTTACTTGATAACTGGGAGCAATTTCGTTTAGTCCCACAATCCACCTTGAAATAAATTTCAAGGCTCATAAATAAAGTGTGTTTCAACGCACTGAAAGCCTTGCCCAGTCTGATTCATCAGACTTTGTCTTTAAGAAAAGGGAATTTATTCCTAGGCGGAAATCAGGGCTTCGCCTATGAGCATTGAAATTGATTCCGAGATCGATGGGGTAATACTTTTGACTATAAACTGGATACAAGCCGTGTGGATTTATCCGTGGAGAAAAAACAAACGGTTTTATAATTATTTCAAGCCTCCGGGCAAATGACATAGGGTCAATCCAAAATTGAATGACTTCCGCAAAGCGGTTGACTTGGCAATTCGCTAAGATAAAGTATAGTTCTGGGTTAGCCACTACACCATGACTTCAACCATTACAAACCGTTTATATTCTTTTGCAGAATATCTCGCCTATGACGATGGTAGCGACAACCGCTATGAATTATTAGATGGGAAACTGGAACTGATGAATCCCCCAACTTTTAGACATTTGTTAATTGCCAAGTTCATGGAACAGTTCTTGGATGCTGAAATTAATCGCTTGGGTTTACCTTGGCTATGTTTAAGGGAAGCGGGAATTAGAACTGGATGGCGTAAGTCTCGGTTATGTGATGTCTGTGTGGTGGCGAAAGAACAGGTAATGGAATTTATGGATGAATCTGCTGTCTGTCAGTCTCCACCTTTGTTGGTTGTGGAAGTGGTTAGTCCGGAGTCTGTGAAGCGTGATTATCGCTACAAGCGTTCTGAATATGCGGCTTTGGAAATTTCCGAGTATTGGATTGTTGATCCCGTGGAGTCGAAAGTGACGGTTTTGTTGTGGGAAGAAGGTTTGTATGAAGATAGGGAGTTTACAGGAAATCAGCAGATAGTTTCTCGGAGGTTTCCGGAGTTGGTTGTGACGGTGGAACAGTTGTTGGCTGCGGGGAAAAGGGAAGAGGATTGAACCGCAGAGGACGCAGAGTACGCAGAGGAAGAGGAGAGGGAAAGAAAGTCAAAATTCAAAATTCAAAAGTCAAAAGTCAAAAATTGATTTATGAATCATCCTCGTTAGCTGTACCTGTTTCTGAGAAACCTAAATGCTGACGAAGTTCAGGGTGCTACTGGAGAGCTTTCAAACATCCCAGGATTTTTGGTAAAAATAATCATTTCAGTCCCAACAACGGGATTTCTGGCTATCAGCCTTTTTTGAGAATCCATAATTTCTAAATGGCTAAAATCCAATTCTTGGGAGCGTTGTAGCATTTCTGCTGCTAGTTTGCTTTGTTCGGATGTTGGCAAGCTATACCATTGGTCATCAATAATAACCCTGAGGCTACTAGTACGAAAGTTAGCTTGAATTGATTTTATCAGTCCTGATGCAAAGCGATCGCTAATTTCTGCTACTCGCTCTTCAATGGCTGCAATTAAGGTTTGTTCGGGGGTGAGGACTACTTTTTTTGTAGGCGCGAATATAGGTGTTGGTTCTGGTTCGGGTATAGATGTTTCCTCGGTGGATGGGGTAGGAGTTATTTCCGGTACTGGTGCTTGTGTTACTGGTGTGGGGGTAGGGATGACTTCTGGTTCCGGTAGAGGGGTTTCCTTGGTGGATGGGGTAGGAGTTACTTCCGGTACGGGGGTTGCTATGACTGGAGGTGTAGGGATGACTTCTGGTTCCGGTAGAGGTGTTTCCTTAATAGATGGGGTAGGAGTTATCTCTGGTACGGGGGTTGCTATGACTGGAGGTGTAGGGATGACTTCTGGTTCGGGTAGAGGGGTTTCCTTGATAGATGGGGTTGGTGTTATTTCTAACTCCCTATCCATCGTGGATGGAGGAGTTTCCTGGGAGGGAGTAATATTAGCTACTTCAGTAGGTTTGGTTGGGAACAAACTGGAAATTGTCCAAATTGCGATCACGAAAATTACAGCGAGTATACCTATCAATGCTGGAGTCGGTAATTTGCCTGGTAAATTTCTAGGTAAGACACCACGAATTTTGCTGAATACTCCATTCCCAAATAGTTGTAGCTTTTGCCAAATACTGACGGTTTTCTCTGTATTATCCTGCTGTTCTGTTTCTAATTTAACTGCCGTTGTCTCTAGAAATCCACTTACACCCCGCAACAGGTTAATTACAAGACTTTTCCAGAATGGAGGTGGAGTAGGTTGTTTTGGTGATGCTCCATAGGAACCGCTACGGGAACGAGATTTACGTTTATCTCTGGGCTGTGGGGATGGTGAGGAGTTTTGAGGTTCTGGGGACATGGAAGTTATACCATTTTGGATTTTGGATTTTAGATTGTGAAAGAGCTACCGTATAAGCTGTTGGGACTTCCATCTGTCGCAATCATTTTTCAAATTGGTATTACCGAAAAAGCACAACAGCAATTAGAAATTATAACTTTTCAGGCTAACTTACCCACAATTAAGCGACGTATAATTTCAGTCACTTCTGCGGCAATACGAGCGTCAAGTTCGACAAAATTCTGTGATGGTTGAACGCTGGCACGTAAAGTCATGGCTAATGCGCGGAATTTACCATTATTGTTGTTGTCAATATTACGCTCATCTAGAAATTGAGTGAAAGCAACATAAGTAATTTCATTTGTGCCTCTCGTGTTACTATAACCATTACCGAGCTTAGAAATGATTACCGGAGATGCGATCGCATTCTCTAAACCGAGTGTTTCAATTGCTACTTCTACATAACGCGCTCTGTCATGACCCATGATAGTAATAATACTTTGCAGACTTTGCCAATTTGCACCCGGTAGTTGTGCATCTTCGGGTAAGTGCAAATGCCATGCCAACATGGAAATAATGCGGGTTAAATCGTATGCTGAGGGGTAGTTTTTATCGCTTTCGAGATTGGTAAATGGGGGATTGAGTACTTTTTGTCCTGATAATCTATCAATTAATTGTGGTTGTCTCATAAAGGGTGGTTCCCCATAACCACTGCGAAAACTTAGTTGCTGATTACCTGTAATATTCTTCACCCAGTTTTCTAAGGATGTGGGGGTGCGGAATAACTTTAATGTAGCGGCTGCGGAATTGGAAGAAACAAGTCTACCTTGATAAGTAAGAATATCTAAAATAACATCGGTGAATTGATATATATTTTGATTAATATAACAGTTAGCAATATCAATATTCGGAAAATTTGTATTAGCGTCACAAACCACATTTAAAATGGGAATGATTTTTGTTGCACTCCAAAATTGCCGATTTGCCAGAGCATTTTTCCCCAACCAACTGGCTTGAATTTCCCCATTCTTAAAATTTCCCACACAGACACAAGCTTCCTTAATATCAGCATGGAGAAAATTTAAACCTTCACTATCAATTGTGGGAATGATTCCTCGTTTTGGATAGGGTTGATAATTTAATAAAGGTGAAGAATCAGCATCATATTTTTCAGCAACTCTTTGGGGATACTGGGCAATTTCCATAGTATATTTAGAGTTTTTCAGACCCCGGTGTAGAAATGGTGCCATTTCACTTGACGAAAGTTTAGTCCCTTGAGCAATATTCAATAAATTATTAAATATTTGTTCGCGGTTGCTATTAGTCATTCCCAGTACAGAGGGTAAATGCCTAGTTTCTAGCAGCTTGCGAGCAAAGGTTTGGTCATATTTGGGAAATGGCAATCCAACGGCATTACAAAAATCTTTAACCCCTCTCCGACTTCTAGGACCAAAATCACCATCAATAAATTTTCCTCCAGGATATAAACCCAAACCTCTCAACTTGATTTGAATTTGTATCACTAATTCATAATCTGCTTTTACTTGTGTTTCGCTCAGTTGGTTAGTAATGTTTTCAAGTTTCATCTAAATGAGCTTTTAATTAACAGGGAAGGAGGGAAGGAGTAGGGGCGGGGTTTCCCCGCCCGCGGGGAAACCCCGCCCGCAGGGTTTCCCCGCCCGGAGGGAAAGAAAAATTAATCAGTAATCAATTACATCACACATCACTAAAACTGAGCTTGTTTCCGCAATAATTCTGCAATTGTGAGATTTAACTCTGCTTTACCTGCAAATACTGTTCCTACTTTCCCTCTAGTAAAATGAACCTGATCCAATTTATAACCTTCTGCTGTTAAGGGCACATATCCCACAGAACTAACTGTAGTTGGTGCTGCTTGCAAATAAAAATCAACAAAGTTTTTCACTGCCGATTTTGCTTGTGCTGCTTGGGCATTCACATAAATAAATAAAGGTCTGGATAATGGTTGATACTTGGCTTGTTCCACATTTTCACGTGAAGGTAAGACAGCACCAGCACCATTATCAACAGATAATGCTTTTAACTTATTTTGATTTCTCTCGTAATACGCAAAACCAAAGTAACCTAAAGCATTCGGGTTTTTACTGATGGCTTCGACTAAAATGTTATCATCCTCACTAGCTGTATAGTCTTTCCTGCTAGCCCTAGATTTACCCACGATCGCCTCTGTAAAGTAATCAAATGTACCAGACTTTACATCCGCTCCATAGAGGCTGATGGGACGATTAGGGAAAGACGAGCGCACTTGATTCCACCGGGTTATTTTCCCTTCTGCATCAGGCTGCCAAATTTTCTTTAACTCAGCTGTGGTAATATCTTTTGCCCAGTTATTTTGAGGATTTACGGCAACGGTAATGGCATCAAATGCTACTGGTAATTCAATGTACCGAACAGCATTTTCATTACATACTTTCATCTCCCCTTGATTGATGGGGCGCGAGGCATTGCTTATATCTGTCTTACCAGCACAGAATTTCTCAAAGCCACCGCTAGTACCAGAAATATCCACTTTTACCCGTGCATTAGATCGGGGTTGTGCTTGAAATTTTTTTGCGATCGCCTGGGTAATAGGATGAACAGTACTGGAACCATCAATTTTAACTATTGTTAATGTTTCTTTATTACTGACTGCTGTTACCTGTGGCGATTGCGGAGTTTGGTTTGATGATCTGGAGGTGACTGCACAACTAGCCGTCACAGCTAATATTCCTAAGGCGATCGCCAACTTATCTACTCTGGCGTTCATACAACTCACCTATATTACTGGAATTAAAATCTATACATAGATTATCATAATTTCAACAAAAATTGATAAGTCAATATTGATGCAGGATGAATATACAAATTTCAGTCAATATTGATGTAGGATGAATACATAACTTATGGATTATTTTTACGGGATACTACTGAGTAATATTAGAGATTTGCTCAATTGAATCAAGTACAATACAACCAATAGGTAAACAAATGAAGAATATTTTGTAGAGAAGTTTACTCAAAGTTAGTCTCTTGGTTATTGAGAAAATAAGAGCTTGCAACCCTTATTATTTCGTAATACACCTTATGATTATTGAGAATATCTGTGTTTTTTATCTTTAAATACCACTGATATACAAGCATCCTAGGGCAAAGTTACCTAAAATCCTACTCTTAATACTTCTTAAGCTTAGAATTTAACTGCAATATTTATTTTTTATTGTACTTTATTCATCTGAAAAATTTGAGATTTATGCATCAATAGACTTATAGCTATACATCCATTAAAAAATCATTATTTATACGGGTCTTTTTTTTTCTAGTCAGACATACAATTTTTGTATATGACTCGCTGTTATCACTTTATTTTATCTCTAGTAGAGAGGATTATTATGAACTTGAATTTTTAGAAAGACTAGGAAGCTAGATTTAGCCACATATAGATGAATGCAATTATTCTAAAAGCATTACTGGAGGATAAAATCATTGATTTGTGATAGTTTTATTTTTGTCTATAGATGAATGCACATCATAATTAGCTGATTGTGAGAGTTTATGAATCGAAAACATTAAAATTATTACTATTGATAAAATTTGATGTAATATCAGCTATTTTCATCAGGACTTACGCAATTGTCACAATCGGTGGTTGGTGCGTGGCGTTATAAGTCTTATTGCTACGTTCAAATATTTTCGCGCTGTCACGCACCCTACAGAAAAAATATGTCAGTTGCGTAAGTCCTGTTCATAATTAAATACAAATTTAACCATATCAAAAATTTTAGCGATATCAGAGGAATTATTTCACATTGATCATATTTTTTTAAATAAAATTATTGATTTTATCGGATATTACCTCAATTCAGATAATTAGAAAATCAATATGATAAATATATCTAACTATAATGATGGAACAAAAAAAATTAGGATTAAAAAATTTAGTTAGTAGTTTACATAAATGCGCCCAAATTCAATATAACGGTAAATTAAATATTAAAGGAGAACAAGGTCAAAAATGGAGCATATACTTTCGCTTAGGTCGAATAATTTGGGCAACGGGAGGACAACATCCATTCCGACGTTGGCGCAGACAAATGGCTCGCTATTGTTCTCAGATAAATCTATCAGAAATTCCTTTATATTCTGATGATTTAAAATTAGAATATTGGGATTATATCCTTTTAAACAGATTGTTTAATCAGCTAAAAATTGAACTAAAACAGGTAAATAACATTGTTGAAGCAATAATTTCAGAAATATTATTTGATATATCACATGAATCTATATTTAATTCTATCACCGTTGAGCAATTTCAAGGTAACTTCTTTGAAAAACCTATAAGCCTTGCAAGTACACATATTTGCATAAAAATCATGCTGCAATCTAAAAAAGATTGGGCAGAAGCAGGATTAGCAAGCTTTTCTCCTAATTATGCACCATTAATAAGTGACCCGGAACAACTCAAACAGAGCCTCAATCCCACTGATTATAAAAACTTTGTTGATATACTGAATGGTCAATATGCTCTGCGGGATTTAACTATTAAAATAGGACGAAGTGAATTATCTATTTCCAGTTATTTGCTTCCCTATATTCTCAAAGGAGTGGTAAAACTAGTAGAAGTACCTGACTTACCACTTAAGGTAAATCAGTCCAATAAAAAACCTGGAACTTCTAAAACTAAAACTAAAAAAATACCATTAATAGCTTGTGTGGATGATAGTCCTCAAGTATGCCAAATGATGGAAAAAATTGTACTTTCTCGCAGTTTGAAATTTATCAGCATTACAGATTCAACAGAAGCTCTATCAATCTTACTTAAACAAAAACCCGATTTAATTTTCTTAGATTTAGTAATGCCAGTTGTTGGTGGTTATGAAATATGCACTCAATTACGACGCACATCCGTATTTCGTAATATCCCTGTGATTATTATTTCTGCGAGTGAAAGTTTAATGGATAGAGTACGTGCTGAAGCAACTAAAGTAATGGGAGCAACAGATTTTATTAATAAACCTATTGTTAAGCATAAAGTTGTGAAGATTATAGATAAATATTTACATTCTTAGGATTTGTTGAGAATATATCTGAGAAATTGTAGGTATTGAATGGGGAATTAATCCCGTAGTGGCTCTCCTTGAGAGCATCGTGCCAGTTGTTCAAATGTTAACAAGTATTAAATTGAGCGCGGTAGCATAAACTAATGGTTCTGTGAGCCAGTATCACAGGGAGAAGCAGGTAAGATTTGACTAAAGCTGTTATATTTCTCTAAGTACTGTTTTAGAAGCTTAAACTGAGGCAAATTCAAACTGTAGTAAATCCAGCGTCCTTCTTGACGAAAACAAACCAGATGTGCTTCTTTGAGTGTTTTCAAATGAAAAGAAAGTTTTGATTGATTGACTTCGAGAATATCACACAGTTCGCATACACAAAGCTCTCGCTCTTGCAATAATTCCAATACCCTAATCCTTAATGGTTCGGATAAGGCATGAAAACCAGCAATAATAGGGTTTTTACTAAAAGTAGAGGAAGTGGGCATTAGGATAAATTAATTTCATCAAACATGGGGTATAGAGTTGTCGCTTGAACATTGTCCGCTATTTCTACCCCTAGATGTATCTTATCTTAGTTTAAGAGAAGGTTATGAAATACCCCTTCCCTTTAACTTTGATTTTTTGTCTGATTCCCTATCCTATTTTAGGGCGCAAGCCTTGCGCCCCTACTAATCTCATGTTCGCTTAATTACTTAAGTTGTCAACCATCAACTATCAACTATCAACCATTTTCCAGCTAGGCTAAAAAGCCATAACTTCTGACTGATAACAAATACCAGCTTGTTTAAATCTTCTGATCACTTCCTCCAAGCGATCGCAATCTTGAATTAAACTGATTCTGACATATCCTTCTCCCCCATGTCCAAAGGCATTCCCAGGGGTAAACACCACACCTGTTTTCTGCAAAACATCTAAGACAAATTCTGTGGAACCTATGCCAGGGGGACACTTCACCCACAAATACATTGTGGCTCTTGTTTTGGGGACATCCCAGCCCAATTGTGCCAACCCTTGAATCAGGAAGTCACGACGGGTGCGATAGCGTTGTTGTACCTGGTGTAAATACTTGTCCGATAGTTGTAAAGCTGCCTCCCCTGCAACTTGCAATACGGAAAACAAACCATAATCCAAGTTCGTTTTCAGAGTCCCTAAACCCTTGATTATTTGGGAATTACCGACCACAAATCCCACACGCCAACCTGCCATATTATAGGTTTTGGAAAGGGTATGAAACTCTACACCAATTTCCTTGGCACCGGGTATTTCTAATAAGCTGGTGGGTTTATAGTCATCAAAAGCTAGCTCGGCATAACATAAGTCATGGACGAGAATAATTTCATGTTTGCGGGCAAAGGCGACAATGTCCTGAAAAAATTCCCTGGGAGCGGTAGCAGCGGTGGGGTTACTAGGGTAATTAAAATAGAGGATTTTGGCTTGCTGGGCAATGGCATCGGGAATGGCTGCTAAATCAATCAGCCAGTTATTTTCTGGTTTGAGAACTAGGCTATGGACTTTACCCCCTGCGAGTATGGGGCCGCGAAAATGGGCGGGATAAGCAGGGGAAGGTACTAATACAAAGTCCCCAGGATTGACATAAGCCATTGCCAGGTGAGCCAATCCCTCCTTAGAACCAAGTAGGGGTAAAGCCTCCGTTTCTGGATTCAGCAACACTCCATAACGACGGCGATACCAATCCGTAATTGCACGGCGGAAACTTGGGGTTCCTTCAAAGGGTGGATAACCATGATTGTCTGGATTTCGCAGAGCCGCAATAGCTGCTTCCACCACTGGTTCTGGTGTCGCGCCATCGGGATTCCCCATGCCCAAATCAATCAAATCTTGTCCTTCTTGCCGTGCTTTTGCCTTCAGTTCGTCTAAATGGGCAAACACATAGGTAGGTAGTGTCTGTATACGTTCTGCTGGCTCTATCCAATCCAAACTCATTCTGTAACCTCTTCACTTATTACCCTACTGGAAAGCCGATGCATGGAGTCTTTGGTTTCTATGGGTGCGGTAGTAGACACCATTGCTGCCATTAACTGTTCTAACGCCACAGTAAAGGGTAATCTGTGAATGTCAGAATTGGGAGCTAAGGCAATTTCTGCTGCTGTTTGCAAGTCTTGGAGGGTGATTTTGCTTAATCCCAAATCACCCAATGTCCTTGGTAATTTTATCTCTGCATAGAACTGTAATAACTGATTGCGGGCAGCGGCGGCGAGTTTATTTCCCGCTACCATTTCTTCTAGACGCAGTTGGACTAAAATGCCGTAAGCGACTTTTTCACCGTGGATACTGCCCCTACCGCAAATATGGGTTAAACCATTATGCACCGCATGGGCGGCAACGGTGCGACATTGTGCTCCTCCTAGTCCCCCAATTACCCCAGCCAGGAGAACTGTGGCATCCACCACCTCACGCCAAGTTTCACTTCCTGGCTGTTGTAGGGCAATAGCTGCTTTTTGGAATAAAATATCCCGCAGTACCCTTGCCTGTTGCACTGCTGCTACAATTAGGGTTTGTTCTGAGGTACCGCTACTAACCGATGCCTCATACCATTTAGCGATCGCATCACCAATTCCTGCTATTAGGGTATGCTGGGGCGCTGTTTTAATTAACTCATAGTCCAGAATCAATAAATCCGGACACCGGGATAAACTGACATCGTAGAGGAATGCTCCCTCTGGGGAATATACATTCGATAGTGCTGTCCAAGCGGCACAGGTAGCAGCGGATGTGGGAATAGTCACCACGGGTAACTTTAACTGGTGTGCCAACAACTTGGCTGTATCCAGTGCTTTCCCTCCACCCATGCCGATAATCATATCGGCTCTATGTTCCTTGGCTTGTTTACGGAGAGATTTCAAACTAGCTTCCGAACAATCCGCACCATAGGAGGCCAAGGACGCTTTTAAATCTTGATGCTGTAAAATTGGTTGCAGATGGCTTTCACCAATGCCGAGGGTGCGATCGCCTGCTACAATTAGGGGATTATGACCCAAACTTGCGATCGCCTCCGGCGCTGCGCTTCGCGCAATCGCAGGTACTGCTGACTGTAATATACCAGAACCACGCAGCACTTGACCAGGAGCGATCGCCAGGGACAGTAGAGAACTTGGAGCTTCAGTAGACAATTCTTTGGTAATTTGATTGGACATATAAGTGATTTACTAACAGTATCATTTACAGATATCTGGGAAAACTTTTACTAGGCTAAACCTTACCAGCCTTCGGCGACTCGTAATATTTTGGGAACTTGCCTTCAGCCGGAGGCTTGACCCTTCGCATATCATAAATTGATAATCTTTCACCCAGGCTACCAATATTTACTTAAAGTTTCTTGAACTTATGAGAATCTTTAAATCTATATTTTACATAAAAAAAATAAATATTGTATTGTGAAACACAAAAAATATTTTGGAAGCATGGAAGGAGTGGAGGAGTGTAGACGCGGTAGCGGCTTCTCGTAGAGTAGGAGTGAAGGAGTAGGGGCGGGGTTTCCCCGCCCGGGGTTTTCACCCCTGGAGGGAAAGAGTGTGTAAATGGGGTCAGACTGCTTAGTAAAATAAGTGTATTTGCAATCAAAACACCCAGGTCATTTAACTCTATGTTCACTCCCGCTGAATTTTTGCAGTACACCCAATGGTCAGGAATTGCCACCTTGGTAGTTGCAGTTGTCACCGTGTTAGCTTTTATCCTTAAATGGGGGCTTCGTTTTCGGTTAGTGGGTGCAACAGGTTTTATGATAGTGCTTACTGCTGGATTATTTTCCCTTTCACTTGCACCTTTAACTCGTACCGTAATTCCCGGTGCAGTCAAGTATTCTTTGATATACGATAATGGAGCAACACAAGCGGTAATTGCTGTCTCAGACCAAATTACCCCTTCAGAATTAGAAGCAACTTTACGTCAAGCAGCCAGTAACCTGTATTCTGCGGGTCGTTCCAGCTTTTCAGGAGAACCCCAGTTAACTATTCGCGCTCGTACCGTTCTCCATCCAGAACCAGGACTTTCCATACCATTTTATTTGGGACAAGTCAAGCGATCGCTCGCCAATCGCGAAGATACCGAGATGAATATCGAAATATATGAAGACAAATTTGCTCAACTTCCTAAGGCTAATAGTTAGGAGCGTCCCCAACGGGGGAAGTCAAAAGTCAAAAGTCAAAAGTCAAAATTATTAAATCCCCTTGCTACGAATGAAAGAAACGCCCAAAAGAAAAAAGCTCAATTTTACAAGGGTTTCAGCCAGTGTTTTTTCAGATTTATGAGTTAAGGAGATTTCCAGAATTGAAATTACCACGGGAGGTGACAAATATATCAACCGATGTGATGAGAATGTTTATCCTATCGCAGATCCATTGTAGGGGCGCTGCGGCTTGCGCCCTTGCCATTGGTAATCCCTTCCCTGCCAGAAAAATTCCACCTCCCGTTATCGGAGTTTAGGAGCTATACTCCCAACGGCTAAAAACTTGACTTTTCGTAGGTTGGGTTGAACAAAGTGAAACCCAACAGCAAGTAGGTTTTTGTTGGGTTTCGTACCTCAACCCAACCTACAATCATTAATCCGTTTAGAGTATATTAACTCTTTCCCTCTGGGCGGGGAAACCCCGCCCCTACTCCATCACTCTTTCACTCCATCACTCCCTCACTCCATATAATAAATACGGGGTTTCACAGAGGAAGGGAGTAGTGAAAAAGCTGAAGCAGATACGGGAGTCTTTAACCAAAGAGTTGGGGACAGTGGTGGAGTTGGGAGCAGAAACCCCCAAAGCCAGTTTAGAATTGGCAATGGCTCTCGGTTGGTTGAATCCTGGTTTTACCCCCGTTGCGGTAGGTTTGTCCTTTGTGGGATTAACGAAAAAGGGGCTGGAACTTTACCGCAAAGTTGTCAATAAGGAGCCAGATATAGAAGAGTGGGTGGGAATTGCTTTTCCTCTGGCTTATGTAGAAAGTTTTGATACCTTGGTGCAGCAGAATGATTGGTTAAGAGAAAAAATTGGTGCTGGGGTATCGGGTCAAAAAATCAAGCAACAATTTGACCAATTAGGAGAAATTCAGTTAGATAGAGAACTGGTTCAACAAGCTGTAACATATTTTCCAGAATCTCTTTTAGGTCATGCTTTAAATCAACAATTGTCAGCTTATTTACATGTAGTGACCTGAAATCATAATCGCTTCGACCCGAAATCATCCGCGTTTTGAGACCACATTAAATGAAACTATAAAATCGCCTCGACCCACATTATTTGAAACTGAGACCACATTATCTGAAACTGACCTGAAATTATA
>JASJDS010000176.1 GCA_030065055.1 Calothrix sp. MO_192.B10 | reverse complement strand
CAGGACTTACGCAAGCAACATTTGTCATTGCGACCGGATTGCCGCGCTTCGCTCGCAACAGGCTCCGTGTAGGGAAGCAATCCCAGAGTTTTAGGCGATTACGTCGCTATCGTTCGTCCGTTCCGGACATGCTACGCAAACGTAATGACGTAATTACGTGAATTTTGCGTAAGTCCTATTAAAAAAGAATGGGACAGATTATACAGATTCTATATATGGGTAGATGGGTAGGGGCACGGCATCAGAGTGATAATTTTTACACCAAAAGATTGTGGATGCCGTGCCCTTACGAATCATGTATATGTCGCAAACATTATTTGAATTGGTATAATTTGGACTTGTTTTTTTCTCCCCCTGCTGCCAAAGAAGGTGATGCCCCTGATTGGGGATATAGCGTGGTCTCATACAGAATTGGTATTACAGATAGGATGGACATGCAGTGTTCGTAGGCGATGTCTGGCTGTCTGGCGACAAGCCGCTCTGCGTTTACGCATCTCTTCAAAGATTGAAAGCTGTCACCAGGGCTTTTGGAACACTCTCAAATTTTTGAATAGGTGTTCAAAGGTTTTTGTCATTCGATATAATCGCAGAATCTTCAGATAGCCACTTATACAAAGCTTTGTCTTCAGAATCGATATCATCTACGGACGTATAATAATAGTCTTCCCAGCCAACTTCCGGTAGTCCGGCAAACAGCATAAGATTCAGTGGATAATCTTCACTATCCGTACATTTACGAAACTCATCTCGAAACAGAAAAACTGCTTTATTGAGTGCTATTGCAATACCTAATTCCACCATTACACCTTCATCAGGGGGTGTGCCGTTGACAATAGCAAATATACCATCACAGTTTTTGACATCACTCAAATCTGCTTGAGCAACTTTGTAAGCCCAGCCCTGCTTTGAGAAGTCCAGTTGGTTATTCCGTTCAAACGGTTCCCAAACTTCTGCTCCCAAAGATTTCAACTTAGAGATGATGGGAGGAAGCAGTAACTCTTTCTGTTGTTGGGAAAATCCATAAGAATTAGCTAAATAAATCTTTTTACTCATGGCTCTTTGTATGATGCACTGCTTTTCCAGGATACTCCCCAACAAAGAAGCTGGATTTACTTGATTTCAACTGTACAATCACACACATAGATGCATGAGAAAGCGTTATGAAGGGCACAACGATTAAAGATTTAAAACTGACCAAGGTTGTTGATGGCGATACAGTCAAAATCATGCTTGATGATAAGGAAGAATCCCTACGTCTGGTTTGTCTGGATACCGAGGAAAGCCGAACTGCAGGGGGTAAACCTGCCACCAATGCTGGGAAATTAGCATCCCAATGGGCGAAAGAATATTTTGGAGTCGATGAAAAAGGAGTTCCAACCAGCAATGTGCTTGTTACAATCGAGTTCGATACCAAGGACCCGGTATCCGTTTGCCTACAGAAACACCGTGGTAATTATGGGCGTTTGATTTGCTATGTTTACAAGGGGGATGAAAATTATAACCTCAAAGCTGTTCGTGAGGGTTGGAGTCCTTATTTTGTCAAGTATGGGCGTTCCCGGCTTTATCACAGTCAATTTATCTCAGCAGAAGCCGATGCCCAGTCAAAACAATTGGCCATCTGGGATCCGAACACGAATGCAGGTAGTGAGAAGCGTGATTATGAAAAATTAATACCTTGGTGGAATCTTCGAGACAGTGTTGTACAAGATTATCGTCATATTGGTAAGCAGGCAGGGGTTTTGTCCGTTCGCCTGGACTACGATACCATCGTTAAAGCAGCCAAAGACAGCAAGACGATAACTGTATTTTGCGACCTTCAAGGCGGTATTAATAAATGGGTTGGCGATAATGCCTTAATTTATGCTGGCTCTAAGTACCAAAAATTTAATCTTTGGATTCCAGATATAAATTCAGATGCTGCTCAAGAAATCTTGCAACTGATTCAGTTGCGTTATGTAAAATATGGTCGAAGCTATGTTTACGTTTCCGGGGAAGCTTCTTTATATCCAGAACGCCCAGATGGTAAACCTCAGATCGTTCTTACAGATGTTCGCCAACTTTCTGACATTGCCCCTGAACAATAAACAAGAGCTTGACTTAGCTGTTGATTTTGTAGACAAGGTTAGACCGTTGTAGACAACAGATAGGATGGACATACAGCATCAGGAGCTTCTACTCGCTATAGCTGAGGTGTCAGCCACCTTTGTCGGCTTCTCAGGGGTCGTGGGGGTTTTCAGGGAACGCAATGGTAAATTAGAGGTGCGGTATCAGCGCCATCTATTATTCCAGATGATTACCACCGGCCTCTCTGCTCTTGCCCTCTCAGTGACTCCCTTCTTGATTGCTGCATTTGGTTTTCCGGAACCTTTGGTGTGGAGAATTTCCAGTGGCATCTACGTTTTCTTTAGCACCTTACTCACCATTCGGGGTATTTACCAAGATTGTCCTTTCCTTTGGGCTGGTTTGGATTCTGTTCGCACTGCCAAAGTCCTTGCTCTGGTTACGACTTTCGTTGTGGGGATTTCCATTTTAAACGGGTTGGGAGCATTCTCACAGCGAGCTTCAGCAATCTACTTGGTGTCCCTCTTCTGGACTTTAGGGCTGTCAGGTTTTTTCTTCACAAGAATGGTGACCTTTTTGCAACCTCCCTCCCAAGATTAAATTTATCTCGCCGCGCTAACTTGAAAATAGTTGTTAGTTGTTAGTTGTTAGTTGTTAGTTGTTAGTTGATGGTTGACAGCTGAGGTGTGGGAGCCGCAGTAGGGGCGCATTGCGTGCGCCCTTGAGGAGTTAGTCACCCCCGCATTTTCATCTGCAGGTTGTGGGATTTGACCGTGGGGGACTAGCTTGAAAATGGTTGTTAGTTGTTAGTTGTTAGTTGTTAGTTGTTAGTTGTTAGTTGATGGTTGACAGCTGAGGTGTGGGAGCCGCAGTAGGGGCGCATTGCGTGCTAACTTGAGGAGTTAGTCACCCCCGCATTTTCACAGGCAGGTTGTTAGATTTTCTCATGGGAGACTGCCTCCTGCCTAATTCATTGTTTACATTGTCTCCCCTTGGGTGTGGCATCAGGATAATAAGTAATTATTCCCTGATTACGTCTGACAAATACTGCGGGGAAAGTTTTCCCAGTCTCCCTATCTCTGACTTTAAAAATACAAGCTCCTTCTGTATTTCCTTGAAGCTTAAATATTCTGGTAGCATCTATCAACATTTCTTGGGCATCACTAACATAGGTATACCCTTTAATTACATCCCTAACGATACGATTGTTTTGTTTTAATATCACACCCATTGTGTAAATTACACCGGGAACAACTTCTTCGCGCCGGGAATTATTAGGTAATCTACCGCCAATGCCTTTATTTTGTAGTTCTAAGTATCTACCATAAAAATGTAAACCACCGATATCATTGACATTGTAAATTTCTCCACAAAAGATATGTTCAAAACCTTTGCGTCTAAACCAAATATTAGTTAAATCTTGGATAAATTCTGATTTGCGACGACGATTTGGGCGTAATTCCCCTCCAGTAGCTTTTTGTAATTTTTGGACGACATCAGGATAATAGGATAAAAGCTGTTTAAATTTATATGGTCTCACTCTTGTACCCATAGGACCACAAATTCTCAGTACATCTTTATCAAAGGAATTGAGACGTGGTGCTGGGGGTGAAATATCTAACTTCTTGCCAGGAGGAAAAGCCACTGGAACTGGGTTATTTTTAGTATCAAAAAAAGGAATAAATTTATCGTTTGTTTCTGCCTTCACTTGGCTATTAAGGGCTAGAACAGACAGAGGTAATAAAATAGCTAATCCACTAATGTACTGTTTTATAGTTTGAGTTGCTTGATTTAGTCCCATTACTCTCCTTTTGACTATATTTTTTGTTACTCAGTACAATTACGAATACGGTTATAACATAAATTTTATTTTACGACTGGATAAAAATTTCGGTAAATGCTGATGTCAATTAGCAAGTCGCAAATGTTATAAAGCCGGTAATACTAATCAAAACTCATTATCAACACTCAAATACTTTGAGTTCCATAATAATGTTTAACAAAGGAAATTTTGGCCTTTTAATTGTACTCTTATTGGTATTTATCGGTTTTGGAGATAGCTTTCTGCCAAAACCCTTAAGTACAGCGAGTTTCCAAACCCGAACCACGATTAATAATTTTGTTGTAGGTATGTTTCCCACTTGGGAACCAAAAACCAAACCCTACGAACGTACAGAAAGTGCCTTAGAAGAAGCACAAAAAGGTCGTAAAGCTAATTAACAAAGGATGATGAGTAGAGAAAAGATGGGGATCTTTTCTCTACTCACATGTATGCAATTATACCAATAACATCAACCATTGTCACATATTTCTCTGGTAGAGACGTTGCAATGCAACGTCTCTATTTCCAATGAGCAATGTCATACAAGCACAAAGTAAAGTTTTTTCTATAAATCGCAAATGATACTTGTTTAATGAGATAAGCTAAATAATATAAAGGATTCAATAAAATTGCTTAAATTTATTACATCTCGATTGTCAAGTCTCTGCACCTCTGATACTCACATTCGCAATTTGTAATTAAAACATTCAAGGCAATAGGGATTAGGAAACAATTGAAGCCACCTTCTTGGGAGAGGAAATCCTGAGGCAACCAATCCAGCCATTGGACAAAAATCTTCACTGTTGCCTGTTGCCCGCCCTTGAGTTTCCTCTCCCGTTGGCGCAGCCGCCCGCTCAAGGGCTAGGGAGTTGAATTATCGAGACTAAATACATACTTTAGCCTTAGTACCTGAGAGTTTTCCCTGCCTATTGACAGACATTTTCCCAAAATTGCCAATTGGGTGAAATATCACTAATTATCTTGGTGCTTTTACATACAGATAATGTTCGCAGAAACACGGCAATTGAGATTGAAGTGTCGAAGGAGACTGAGATGGAAAGCTTTGATTATGTGATTCTGGGAGCTGGGCTGGGTGGACTAGCAACAGCAGCTTGTTTAACCCGACAAGGATATCAGGTTTTAGTCTTGGAGAAACACTACTTACCCGGTGGTTGTTGTCATACCTTTGATTACGGTGAATATAGTTTTTGTGCTGATGTACACTATATTTCTCAATGTAAACCTGGTCAGAAGATTGGTAAATTCCTCAACTATATTGAGAGGGGTGTACCTTTTAACAGTCTCGATCCAGACTGTATAGATCGGATAATTACTCCAGAGGTAGATTTTAAGATTCCTTTAGGATGGGAAAATTTACGTAGTCGTTTGTTATCTAGATTTCCAGAGGAATACAAGGCAATTAATGCTTACTGCGATCGCATTAAACAATTGCATCAAGAAATTCATGATTTGGTGCAGGATGTGCGCTGGTTCAATCGCAAGTGGTATGACTGGATCAAGTTACCCAAATACTGGCATTTATTTTGGCAGCGTCATTGGACTCTACAGGATTTATATAATGATGTGGGATTGTCTCCTAAACTACAAGCCTTGTTAGCAGGACAAAGCGGGGATTATGCCCTACCACCGAAGGAAATTGCCCTGATAACCCACACTTCCCTGGTATGGAATTACTCTGAAGGTTCTTATTACCCCAAGTATCATTTCAAACATTTAGTTAATACCATTGTAGAGGCAATTACTAGTAGGGGAGGGGTAATTAAATTCTCTACTCCCGTGGAAGATATTCAGGTTAGGGAAGGCATGATTCAAGGTGTGGTTGCTGATGGTAAAACTTATCAAGCCAAAAGAGCTTATATTAGCGACCTCGATCCCAAATTAACAGTACAGTTAATGCATAATCCCCAAGCTTTGAGCCAAAGGGAGTATCACCGCTTAACTGACTACGAATACTCCACTAGTGCATTTCACATTTACCTGGGTTTAGATAGCCGCTTTCACCCGGAAAATTATGGTATCGGTAATTGGAATGTCTGGTACTATCCCACAGGGGACTTAAACCAAGCCTATGACCAACAATTGGCAGGTGATATGAACCATCCCTGGATTTTCCTCTCTTGCCCAACAATGAAATCTAGTGAAGGGAAAATAGCACCTGTGGGACATCATATATTGGAAATTGCCACAGTTTGTCCCAGCCAACCATTTGAAAAGTTATACAAAACCGATCCCCAAGCATATAAAGCCAAAAAGCGCGAAGTATATCAACAGATTATGACCAGTGTGCGGGATTTAATTCCGGATGTAAACAAATATGCGCGGATGAAAATTTATGGTACACCTACCACCAGCGAATTTTATCTGGGACAACCCCATGGTAATATTTATGGTGCGAAACTAGTACCACATCAAGTGGGTTTACATCGCTTGGGATATCGCACAGAGTTACCTAACTTATTCTTTGTGGGTGCAACTGCGGGTTATCCTAGTGTCCCTGGGGTAATCGGTAATGCTATGGATGTAGTGGAATTGCTGACAGGGGAAACAGTAGGGGGAGATCTACAACAACCTCAGCCTGAATTAGCATTGAGGTAGATAGTTTTAGAGGCGATCGCTATGGTAAATTCAACTAGAATACCCATTCATCGCTGTTAAAAAACACTAATAAAGGAGTGAGTAGTGAGTAGTGAGTAGGTAAAGGTGTTTCTTCTATTCTAGGGAGGGGATTTAATTCTTTATTACTTATTACTTAGGGACTGACAAATAAAAAAATGTCCTAAAATTTCATAGTGGTACAGGCAAGGATGCCTGTATCAGGGGGTTCCTAGGGATGCTCCGCAGTCACCTACAGTGGCAAACCCGCCTACAGTGCTGCTCTCTACCCCACAATATGGGATAATTTATTTCTTGGTATTCCCTTATTACTTCCTCCTTGTGGGGTGCTCTGAAGAAATACGGGGGAAAGGGTAAGGGTTAAAAGGAAAAGGGATTAGATATCTCGTGTTTCTTTCATTCATAATGGGTGACGCAACCCCCGTGGGTAATGTTAAGAAACACTCCTTTGGCGTGAGTGAGTAGTGAGTAGTGAGTAGGTAAAGGTGTTTCTTCCATTCATAGGGAGGGTATTTAATTCTTGATCACTTATTACTTATTACTTAAAAAGCTGCCCTCTGCCTTTCTCGCCCAGGGAGATAATTGTGGTTTGATGGCAGAAAGAATATAAATTAAAATTATTCTCAATTAATGATTTTCCATAAAAATTGGTGGAAACGCATAATTTTATCCAGGAAAAACAAAGAACGTCAATTACTAGCGAGTCAATTTTTTTACTCCACTAAAAACTTTGCCATTATTGAAGCCTGTGTAATTGGTTTAGTTGCAGCCTTTGCCGCAGTCGCACTCAAGCAAGGTATTGGCTGGTTGGGAGGATTGCGAGTCCATATAGCTCGCTCCTTTACCCCTTGGTTATTACCTGGGATTGGATTTAGCTGCGGCATCATAGCAGGTTGGCTAGTGACATGGACTCCGGAAACATCAGGTAGTGGTATTCCCCACGTCAAAGCAGTATTGGCAAAAGTACCCTTGTCCCTAAATTTACGGATAGCTATAGTAAAATTAGTTGGAAGTATTTTAGTCATAGGTGCGGGTTTACCCTTAGGAAGACAGGGTCCTACGGTACAGGTGGGTGCAGCCTTAGCAGCACAGATTAGTCGTTGGTTTCCCACCTCCCCAGACTACCGTCGCCAAATCATTGCTGCGGGTGCGGGTGCGGGTTTAGCGGCTGGATTTAATACTCCCATTGCTGGTGTATTGTTTGTGATTGAAGCACTGCTCCAGGATATGTCCGGTTTTACCTTGGGGACAGCAATATTAGCTTCCTTTATTGGTGCGGTAGTTGCTAGATGGCTTGGTGGTATAGGCTTTGTGTTTCAAATCGCACCCTTGCAGACAGGATTTTCACCCAGAGAAATTCCTTTTTATTTGGGGTTGGGAATTCTAGCAGGAATTTTGGGGGCATTATTTAATAATGGGATTATTGCGGCTTTAAACTTGAATAGTCGCCTACGGATTCCCTTGCCTTTGCGGGTGGGACTAGCGGGATTATTATGCGGAGCAGCGATCGCTCTTTTACCTGATGATTTTCTTGATAGTGCGGGATTGCGGGAAATTTTAATTGGGGGTAAGGCTAATTGGCAATTGACCTTAATCGCCTTTAGTGCTCAATTTCTGTTAACAATGTTAGCTTATGCCACCGGTGCGCCGGGAGGACTATTTGCTCCGGTACTAATTATGGGAGCATCCCTAGGCTTGTTAACGGGATTAATCCAATCACATCTATTATTAGCCAATGCCAGCGCCCCTTTAACCTACGCATTGGCAGGTATGGGAACATTTTTTACCGCAGTTACTAGGGTTCCCATCACAGGCATAGTCATTGTCTTTGAAATGACAACGGACTTTAATATAGTATTGCCACTAATGATTAGTTCTGCGATCGCTTATTTGATTGCAGAAATAGTTGCTCCCGATTCTTTATACGATCGCCTGTTGGCAGGTAAGGGTATTAATTTAAAAGAATCAGCCCAAGAGGGAATACTTACCACCCTGACAGCGGCTGATGTCATGCAACGGCGGGTGGAAACCGTATCTAGCCAAATTACTTTTGCCGAAGCAGTACAGGCATTATCTCGTTCTCGCCATCGCAACTTACCAGTGGTAGAAAGGGGCGTACTGGTAGGTATAATATCTCAAAAGGAATTAGCTAATTATACGGATAGCTCCTTAGTAGAGGCGGTTCCCATTAGTGAAATTATGTTCCCCTCACCAATGACGGCTATACCCACAGCTACCCTGGCACATGTTCTACATCTACTCAATCGCTGTAATCTCAGTTGTTTGCCAGTTACCGAGGGAAAACATCTAGTGGGAATAATTACTCGCAGTGACATTATTAGGGTCACAGCAGACCAGCTAGAAGGCTCTACAACTCAAACAGCACCCCAACCTTCCTACGTAGTTTATCAAACCCGCGCCCCCATTAGTGGTGGTGGTAGATTATTGATATTACTGAGCAATCCTAACACTGCCCGATCGCTGTTGAAAATGGCAATTGCGATCGCTACAGATTTGGGATACGAACTTGAATGTTTGCACATAATTGTTGTTCCCCGTTCCTCTAACCCAGCAGAAACCCCAGTTAGTACAACTGCTGGTTTAAATTTATTAACTCAGGCCACGAATTTAGCACAAGCCAGTAGAGTCCCCATTCATACCCAAATTCGGGTAGCACACGATGTTGCTGAAGCTACTTTAGAAACAATCAAAGAGCGACACATCGACTTATTATTTATGGGCTGGAAAGGTAGGACAGGGACACCAGGAAGAGTATTTAGCCGTGTCGCAGATACATTAATTAGACAAGCACCTTGCGAAGTAATTCTGGCAAAATTTGGGGCACAAATCAATTTTAATCGTTGGCTAGTACCTGTTGCCGGTGGTCCAAATGTCAGCGAAGCAGTACAATTATTACCCGCCCTAGCATCCCTGGGTCAAGCACCAAAAATTGAATTGTGTACCGTTTATTCACCGGAGGAAAAACCAGACACCAATATCCTGGAAAAGTTTGTCCAGTATCTGCAACCGAAATTTAGCAACAAAGTAGAAGTAAGGACAATTCCTGGGCGTTCCGTAGCAGAGACAATTATATCTTTAGCACACAAACAACAAATAGATGCGATCGTTATGGGTGCAACCCGCGAAAAACTACTGCAACAGGTGATTAAAGGTAATATACCTGAAACCATTGCCCGTCAAAGTAATTGCACAGTAGTTATTGTCAGGTGTGCCTAGCTTGAAAATGGTTGTTAGTTGTTAGTTGTTAGTTGATGGTTGACAGCTGAGGTGTGGGAGTCGCAGTAGGGGCGCATTGCGTGCGCCCTTGAGGAGTTAGTCACCCCCGCATTTTCAGATACGCAGGTTGTGAGATTTTCTCGTGGGGGACTAGCTTGAAAATAGGGAACAGGGAACAGGTAAGAGATATTTTCATCCTTGGTTGTAGGATTTTCCCGTGGGGGGCTAGCTTGAAAATAGTTAAGAAACTTGACGAGTCGCGGTGTTAAGATCCCCGACTTCTTTAAGAAGTCGGGGATCTGTGAGCCATCAGAATTAATGTGTTGGACTACTAGCGGAACATACTACTTACAGAACTATCTTCATGAATCCGCCAAATCGTCTCCCCTAATAAATTTGCCACAGAAAGCACAGTCAGTTGAGGAAAGCGATCGCTTTCTGGTATAGGAATTGTATTAGTCACAATCACTTCCTCAAAAACACCACTGGACAAACGTTCAGTGGCTGGCGGGGAAAATACTGCATGGGTAGCACAGGCATATACCTGACGCGCTCCTTGTTCACGCAGTAACTTTGCTCCCGCAGCAATTGTACCGCCAGTATCAATCATGTCATCTACCAGCACCGCCGTTTTACCTTTGACATCACCAATGACGTTCAACACTTCGGCAACATTGTGAGCTTGACGACGTTTGTCAATAATCGCTAATGGGGCATCATCGAGCTTTTTGGCAAATGCCCTAGCTCTGGCGACACCACCAACATCCGGAGATACTACCACAAGGTCAGAAAGTTTTTTACTTGCTAAATAACTCAGTATTACCGGTGAACCATAAACATGATCCAAAGGAATATCAAAATATCCTTGGATCTGGGACGAGTGTAAATCCATTGCCAAAATTCGGTTAGCACCTGCTTGGGTAATCAGGTTAGCAACTAACTTGGCAGTAATAGACTCCCTCCCCGCAGTTTTGCGATCAGCACGAGCATAACCATAATAGGGAATCACTGCTGTTACCTGCCGTGCAGAAGCCCGACGACAGGCATCAATCATAATTAATAATTCCATCAAGTTGTCATTCACGGGATGGCAACTTGGTTGGATTAAATAAACATCACAACCGCGAATTGATTCTTGGATTTGAACGTAGAGTTCTCCATCCGCAAATCTTTTGCGAATCATTGGTCCTAAGTCCATACCCAGGTAGCGGGCGACTTCTTGAGAAAGTTGGGTGTTGGCAGAGCCAGAAAACAGCCTCAGACGGTGATTTTCAGTCAGTCCTGTTGCTGCTGTTGGCATTTTTAAAGTTGCAGAACTGAGCACAGCAGATCCTCGATGTGCATTCATGGCAATCTTATCATTAGATATTTGGCAGGTTTAACCGAAATATTCGGTCAGAAGTTTTATGTGTTTTATTGAAGCTTTCATACGAATTGGAAACATTCCTTAATCAATTTATCACCCCCTCTTTTTTGGTGAATAACTTTTGTCTGAGTCACTGCAATATTGTTAGGGAACCAGAACAATAAGTGAAACTTTTGCGATCGCAGATCGCAACCAAAGTCTTCACATGTATGGGAGAAAAATTTTTCTCTACCCATATAAATTTATCACTGAGAATTAAGAGATTTATTTTTTTCACTAAAAAATATCAGCACAGGCATCTGTAAGTAAAAATTACTATGAGCATACTATGGATAGAAAATTAAATGGTGAAAATATCTCTTCGGGGCAGATGCACTCCATCACTATGCATCCTATTTTCAAGGGATCAAATGCATGATTTTTGGGATTTTTGTACGGTAATACTACTCTCACGGCCTGTCAGAATTTTAATCAAAACTATAATATTCTAAAATTCGTGACTGGCAGTGGAGTAAACAAGTGTCTATTCTATACTGTATTAGTTGCATGAGTGTCAATTTACTGAGGCTGACATATTGCCCAAGTAAAATAAATTATACCTGCAAAATTAGATTTCCTAGCATTCATGGCTGAGAAACATGGGATAGTTGCCACCAATACCCAAAACAAGTTGCATTTTGACCGTATTTACACTTAAGGAGACCCCGTCCTTAAGGACGGGGTTTAAAGATAACTACAGATTGAGTGTGAAAATAGAGTAAAGCTAGTTTGCCAAAAAATAATAATTACGTAAAATTACCAGGTTAAACCAGGAACTACCAGCAAATAACACATCAGTTATTCAAGTCAATCAACAATGCAACCACCACTTACCACTGGCACAATCCTACAAAATCGTTACCGCATCATTAACACTCTTGGTCAGGGAGGATTTGGTAGAACCTATCTAGCAGAAGACCAAAGGCGTTTTCATGAATTGTGTGCCCTCAAAGAATTGATTCCCACAACTACGGGAGTTGACTCTTGGCAAAAAGCGCAGGATTTATTTCTCAGGGAAGCCGAAATTTTATATCAAATCAAGCATTCACAAATACCACAATTTCGGGAGCGATTTGAAGAAGACCAGCGATTATTTCTAGTACAGGATTATGTTCAGGGTAAGACATACCGGACTCTGTTAGATGAACGTCAGGCAGTTGGTGGTGCATTTACTCAAACAGAAATATTGCATTTAATCCAGTCATTATTACCAGTATTAGGATATATCCATAGCCAAGGGATTATTCATCGAGATATCTCCCCAGAAAATATTATTCTTCGAGATAGCGATCGCTTACCGGTTTTAATTGATTTTGGGGTGGTAAAGGAACTTGCTAGTCGCTTGCAAAATCCCAATGTTACAGCAACAAATACTTATGTTGGTAAATTGGGTTATTCTCCCACTGAGCAAATGCAAACAGGGCAAGTTTTCCCCAATAGTGATTTATATGCTTTGGCTGTGACTACCATAGTTTTGTTAACTGGGAAAGAACCCCAGGAACTATTTGATAACCAGCAACTAACTTGGAATTGGCAGCGTTGGGTGACGGTAAACCCCCAATTTGCCCAAGTATTAAATCGGATGTTGAGTTATAAACCGAGCGATCGCTACCAAAGTGCGGCAGAATTAGTACCTATATTACAATCAATCGAGGCAGGAACTAGCTCTAATGCTGAGTTATCCCAAATACAAACCCTTGCAGTTGGTCGTCCTTCTCAGCCTATGCAGCCTGCTTCTCCTCCTGGAGCTAATCCAGTCATTCCCCCACCCCCGACTTCAGTTTTAGATAATCCCTTGGCCATTGGAGCCATTGGAGCGGCCGTAGTTATTCTGGCAGGATTTGGTTCTTGGGTTTTAGTACGTTCTATCCGTACTCAACAAACCCAAACCCCATCTACTACCATTTCTACTGCTCCTCCCCAAACTTTCCCTTCCCCGGTTGTTATTCCTAGTGCAACACCCACGCCCAGGGATGAAGAACCACCACTAGAAAAAAGAATTAAACGGCTCACTTTTAACTCATCAAATACAGCCAAGGTAGATGATACTCTCAAGTCCAATGAAATTGTCCGCTATACTTTCAGAGGTCAAGCAGGACAGCAAATAACAGTGATGTTAGTACAGGAAAGTGGTGTGACATTTCAAGTTCTAACTCCGAGTGAAGAGCCTGTGGAAAATACAGCTCAAAATGTTTCTTTTTATCAAGGAATATTACCTAGTGATGGTGAATACAAAATTGATTTAACTACCTTGCCAGGAATTACTGAAAGTGATTACAGCCTTTATGTAGGGTTAACAACTCTCGAACAACCCATACCTACAGAAACACCTTCACCCATACCTACGGATATTCCCACACCCACAGAAACACCTTCACCCATACCTACGGATATTCCCACACCCACAGAAACACCTTCACCCATACCCACAGAAATCCCCTCACCATCAGCAACCTTTACTCCTGATGATACTCCTGATGATGATGATGTACGTATTCCCGTAATTACACCAACTCCGGACTCTGAGCAAGATAATTTTTAATACTAATTTCAAAAAAGAATGTGACAAATAGATTCTTGTAGAGACGTAGCAATGCTACGTCTCTACCAAGGGATGTGTTGCGATCATTTATTAAATCGGTATAAAGAGCTTTGGAAAGAGGTTTGGGGGATAATCCCCCAATTTTTGTTTTGTATTCAAAATCAGTCTTTTTGGTCAAGTTACCATCAGAGCGATCGCATCAATCATTTTCACTACCTTGATGCACAGTTTTTACCCATTTCAACTGTTTTGGTCTAACTGACATCCTGACAGTAGTGGCACTCATGACCACAAACCAGTGGAACATATATAAAGTACCGCGTAGGGTTTGCAGCAAGATTAACAAATAGTTGGAGACAGAAAAACCTCGATCGCGATCGCGGCGTATGCGTCTTAAACCATTAAACATCCCGGAGAGGGACATGAACACAGTCAAACTACTGATGGGACTGAGTAAAGGTAAACGGTGTTTGACAATCGCCATGAATAAATCGGGAATTGCTGCGGTGGGCAAAATATACATAGTAATGGCGAACATCAATAAATCCCAGGTTTTCCTACTTCCCATGCGGTTGCGTAGAATTAAATCCCAGTAATCTAAATAGCGTTGATATCCTCCCTCTGCCCAACGGCTACGTTGATGCCACAGAGCGATCGCACTAGTTACACCTTCTTCATATACTGGTGGAAATAAAGCACAATCAATATCCCAATCACTTAAATGTAACCGTAAAGTTAAATCTAAATCATCGGTGATGGTTTCTTCATTCCAGCCACCACAACTTAACAATGCTTGACGGCGAATGAATTCACCATTACCCCGCAATTCACCAATGCCGCCAATGGCAGTACGCTGTTGCTGCATATAGGTATCAACCGCCATTTCTGCCATTTGCCCCCTAGTCCAAAAATTGACCTTGGCATTAGCAATAGCTTTGCGTACCTGTACCGCACCCACCTTTTGTCGTTGAAACATGGGTACTACTTGCTGCAACATATCTGGTGAAACTTGGGCATCCGCATCAAACACCGCCAAAATTTCCCCTTTAGTTAGTGGTAGCACCTGATTTAAAGCTCCAGACTTACCACCACTAGCCTCTGGCGAGCGCCGCAACACCTGAAGATGTTCGTATTCCCTGGCTAACTTTGCCAGCAATTGGGGCGTGCGATCGCTACTATTATCATCAACAATCCAGACTTCGTATTTCCCATCTGGATACTCTAAATTACAAAGATTTTCCACTAAATTGCCAATGACAGCTTCCTCGTTTTTCGCTGCCACCAACACAGACACATGGGGATAATCCCCCTGCATCTGGGAAATTTTTTCCCTGGGTTTAGCAAAAACTATCACCAAGGCATGAATACCCATAATTGTAGTCAGCCCCAATACAAACAAAGAGCCCCAAGAGAGTAAATTCAAGGCAATCGTACCGCTCCAAACCATAGTTAAAACTAAAGCGGCTTTACGTCTGCGACCTTGAAACCGAGATGGTAGAGACACAGAATTTGTCTCCACCTCCGTCTCCACATCCTCTGCCGCCGAAATATCCGACAGCAGAGAATTAAGCGGGTCAAGCTCGTTGTAAGAATCGTTTTCGGGCCAGGAATTCGCTGGCATAGGTAACTTGATTCAACCACCAATATTTGTCCACACCCATAAAGAAACTGGGAATCAGATAACACCAAACTGTGCAACCTTCACATACATCTAGTTTGCCTTGGGATTGGCGGTATTCTTCCACCTTTTGGGACTCTCGGTATAGCTCGTAGAGCTTGCCATTAATGGGAACCCCGGTTTGGGCAAAATGATAGCAAGGTAACAACAGTTCGTCGTTGGGAGATATGGCAATCACCGCATCCACCGCCTTACAACGAGGATTTTTAGTATCATTGCCCCCAGCTTCAATAAAAGCTAGTGCAGCCTTATTGTAACCGACATTGTTATATTTCTTAGCAACAGCTACAATTGCCGCTATCATATCTGGGGTTGGATTCTTGTTTGAGTTGTAGTTTTCATGGGCTGTAAAAGCGGGATTTAACCAAACTCGCACCCCTAATTGTTGACCCAACTCACCTATTTCTGCCAAGCGTTCGTAGTTTTGGGCGGTGACAGTGTGGTTCAGGACTGGATACTCTCCCAAAGACTTGGCGATCGCTACTGATTTTGTCAAGGTATCAAAAATTTTTACTCCCCGGGAGCGATCGTGTGTATCCGCATCCGCACCATCCAAAGAAAAGTTTAAAAAGTCAATTAGACCTTTCATTTCCTCCGCTTTCTGTGGGTACAGAATCGTATTTGTCGTCATACTGGTATAAAAACCCTGCCGTTTCGCTTCCGTATAAATTTGCCCAACATCATCTCTTAGTAAGGGTTCGCCACCAGTAAAATCAACGTACTTTACCCCTAAACGGCGTAAATCTTGGAGATTATGTTTAATAGTTTCAAAATCTGCTTCTTTTCCTGGTTCTAACGCCCATATATTACAAAAATGACAGCGAGCGTTACAGCGATATGTCAGATAGTAGTTTGCAACCAGTGGAGCCATAAGTATTAACCCACTCAAATATTCTCTTAACACATCTTTAAATGTAGTTAACCAAGAGTCAATCAATTTTGGATTTTGGATTTTAGATTGATTCCATAGATGATGGGTTGACGGTTGTTAGTTGTTAGTTGTTAGTTGTTAGTTGTTAGTTGTTAGTTGTTAGTTATCACAATTCCTTCACTCCCTCACTCCTTCCCTCCCTCACTCCTTCCCTCCTTCCCTCTATTTACCAACAGATGTGAGTGAATACAACACTTCCTGGGAATAATAGGCACAACCACTCCAGTCCTCAATATTCACTTAAAAATAAACAAGATTAGATTATGTCCTTTGAGAAACTCCAACCTGCCACACCCCAACAGGCGAGTGTTTACCTACCCTATGTTGCAGGTAGTAAACGTAATTTTTTGCCCTATGCAATCAGCCTATATCAAAAAGGCGTTGTGGAAGGACAACGGAACATAGAGGGTAGTGATAGTATCCCTTTTGTTGCAACTTGGAATATTGCCAGACTCCCTTCTGACTTAACCCGTTGCCGATTGCAATTTGATGGCAACGCAGAACTCAGCTATGAAGTAATGATGGCGAGTTTTGAGTTTATTGGTTTTTTAATAGAAGTTATGGAAAATTACAAACGCTCTCGTAAAACTGATTTTTCTCAAACTTTTTACCGCAAGCTCCTACGTATAGAAGAGTAAAGCCCAATTATGGTGATTTGACCTTCCCATCCATTAAATGGGTGGGATTTTTGTTGCACCGAGCCAACTTATCTACACTTGTTGCCAAGTTTAGTGTAGTAGCAAGCTCAATCGCCTTAGTTCGACCTAAAATTAGAAAACACCTAGCTGGGTTTTACTGAACTTCAAAATTTAGGAGTGCATGTGTGCCAAAATCTGCTAAATATTTGCTTATTGGCTCGACGGAAGCTTATAGCGGTAAATCGGCTACCGTATTAGGTCTATCTCATCTACTACAGGAGAAACAACTGGATATTGGCTATGGCAAACCCCTAGGAATTTGCTCAAATGCCACCGATGGAATCGTGGATGAAGATGTTGAGTTCATTACAAATAGCCTAAAACTATCTCCAACACGTATTGCACCAACCGTACTAGCTTTAGATGAGGCAACTGTAGAAAAACGCTTGAGAGGTGAAGATCCAACAGATTATCAACAAGCTCTAGCCCAAAAATATCTAGAACAGCAGTTGGGTGAATTGGTATTACTGGAAGGTCCTGGTAATTTGACAGCAGGTTGTTTGTTTGACCTATCTTTATCACAAGTTACCCAGGTCATTGATGCTACAGTCATTCTAGTGACTCGCTATCATTCCTTAGCCTCCATAGAGCCACTTTTAGCTTCCAAACAGCTTTTGGGAGAACGTTTGATTGGTGTAGTTATCAATGATGTACCAGAAAAAAAAATGCCCCTGGTAGACAGTACAATGAAACCTTTTTTGGAACAACAGGGTATTCCCTTACTGGGAGTATTGCCAAGAAGTGATTTACTACGTAGTGTCAGCGTGCGGGAACTGGTACACCAACTACAGGCAGATATTCTTTGCTGTGGCGATCGCTTGGATTTAATGGTGGAAAGTTTGGCAATTGGAGCCATGAATGTCAACTCCGCAGTCAAATATTTTCGCAAACGTCGCAATATGGCAGTAGTCACGGGAGGCGATCGCGTGGAAATTCAACAAGCTGCTTTAGAAACTTCTACCCAATGCCTAATTCTCACAGGCAAACTCCCACCCCAACCATTTATCCTCAGCCGTGCAGAGGAGCTAGAAATCCCCATCTTATCAGTAGATTTAGATACTCTCACTACTGTGGAAATTGTGGATCATACCTTTGGTCAGGTACGAGTTCATGAGCCGATAAAAGTTGACTTTATTCGCCATCTCATGACCAAACATTTTGATGTTGAACGGTTGTTGGATATCCTGGGTTTAAGCCCAGCAGCAACTTTATCGTAAATCAGATTTCCACTACATTGGATTAACTGATGAAAGATGGTAAGCAAGGGCACGCCTGAGGTGTGCCCTTAACAACAGGTAAATGAATATAGAGAATTATTCAAGAAGTATTACATTTCACTACGAATTATTAATTTACAAGTATTAAGAAACTCAAAAAGAAATTGTTCTTTGCATATAACTATCCTTTTTCCTGCCCTCAGTCTGTTAAAATAGCTTGGTTGTTTCATCTGATTTCAACCATCTTTGAGCCAGTCACTAGACCTGATCAATAACATCGACACATTAGCCCAAGAACTGGCAACAATCCAGCAAACAGGTTCTAAACGAATCGCCATGCTGGGTTCCCGTCACGTTCCCATCACCCACCAGAACCTAATTGAGATGATGACCTATGCCTTAGTGCTATTGGGTAATCGGATCATCACTTCAGGTGCCACTGGTACAAATGCTGCTGCCATCAAAGGAGCAATGCGCGGCGATCCAAATATGCTGACGGTAATTTTACCCCAAAGCCTAGAACGCCAGCCCTATGAATCCCGGCAGCAGTTAGAGCAGGTAATGCATTTAGTAGAGAATCCCAGTAACGATCATATGTCACTGGCAGAATCTAGTTATTTATGTAACAAGGAAATTATCTCTCGTTGCCAGCAACTAATCTGCTTTGCTTTTCATGACAGCCGAACTCTGCTACAAACTTGTAATGATGCAGAGGAACAAAGAAAAGTAGTTACTTTGTTCTACTTTGATTAGTCTGTAAGCCAATTCAATCAATTTGAGTATCAGCTGTTCTGAAATACATTGGCAACTAAAAAGCTTGCTAGCAAATAGTTGTGAAAATTTTACTCCTTGCTTTTCTAATTACTCCATGCCATTGTCATTGCCTGTATCCGCGATCTTAATTTACTCCATTGCAGCTGCTGCTGTACTCATTTACGTGCCTTTTTTGGTGGTAGGGTATGCCCGTTTCCGCTTGGGATACGATATGTCTGCTCCCCGGGCGATGTTTGACAAATTACCTGCCTATGCTCAACGAGCTACTTGGGCGCATCAAAACTCTTTAGAAGTGTTTATGATTTTTGCAGCAGCAGCATTAACAGCATATGTTGCAGGAGTAGATACTCCCCTAGCGATTTTGGCAGCACTAGCTTTTGTTGGTGCCCGTCTTTTTTACTCCATTTTCTATATTTTGAATATACCAATGCTACGTTCACTGATGTTTGGCATTGGTTCGGCAGGTACTGCAACTCTGTTTGTGTTGAGTATTATGAAAATCACATAAAAACTCCGGGAGTGTGGAAGCCGCGCACCTACCCTGCACCGAAGTAAGCTACAGGTCCGGGAGAAAACACCACAGAAGGAACTTTGCTTGCGCCCACGGTAAGCTTACTAGCTAATGCGATCAGTTAATAGTTATTAGTTAGGGATTATCGGATAATGTTTGCCAATCTACAATTAAAACATTATCAATTTTCAACCCTCAATCTCAAATCTAGAATTCACTATGGCTTCTACCTATTCATTTGATGTTGTAAGTGACTTTGATAGACAGGAATTAGTCAATGCTGTTGATCAAACTATACGAGATGTCAAAAGCCGTTACGATCTCAAAGACACTAAAACCACAGTGGAATTAGGCGAACAAACTATCACCATTAACACTGATAGTGAGTTTACCCTAGATGCAGTGCAAAAGTTGCTGCGAGAAAAAGCCGCTAAACGTAACCTGTCCCAAAAAATCTTTGAAGTGGGAAAAATAGAATCCGCTAGCGGTAATCGGGTTCGCCAAGAAATTACCCTCAAAAAGGGTATCAGCCAGGAAATTGCTAAACAAATTTCTAAGTTGATCCGCGATGAGTTTAAAAAGATACAATCTTCAATTCAAGGTGATGCTGTGCGTGTCACTGCTAAGAATAAGGATGATTTACAAGCGGTGATACAGCGTTTGAAGCAGGAAGAATTACCCATTGACCTGCAATTTACTAACTATCGTTAATCTCTGGGTTGAAAATAATTAGGAGTTAGGAGTTAGGAGTTCGGTGTTAGGAGTTAAAATTAACGTCAGTTCCGTCGAACTCACACTGATTTACTAAGTTTAAGTTAATTGTTGACTTTATTCTCAATTATTCGGGAAGTGACTCGTCACTTGAATTGTACAAATCCTTGACTAATAAGGGTTTTAGCCTCAAAATTTCGTCGAACTCACGTTAATTTTATCAATGACAAGGGCGCAAGCATTGCGCCCCTACAGGATAATTTATTTTTTGCTATTCCCCTTGAACGGAAAACTCCAGTTCTCAAGATGGATGAGGTTTAAAATGTGCCCTAACCTAACTCCGAACTCCGAACTCCGAACTCCGAACTCAGGTTAAAATTATTTTCGTAAATCACCTAAGTACGAGCGCCAATGGTCTTTTGAAAGGCTGGACGCTCTGTCATCTTTTGGATATATTTCAACACATTTGGGTAATCACTCAAGTCTAACTGGAGCATGATGGGGATGTAGCTGAGGTAAGAACCCACCGCTACATCAGCAACGGTGAAACTATCCCCTAACAAGAAAGGTTGTTTGCCGAAAATTTCTTCTAATGGTGTCATCAACCGAGACATTTCTTGCTCGCGGTTAGCTTCAACAAAAACTCCTGGTCCCAAGGTAGCATTAGCAAATAATGACCATTGTGCCCAGAGAGCGCGTTCTTCCGGGGAGGAGGTATCGCCATATTTATCTGCCAGGTAGAGTAGAATTGCTCCAGATTCCCAAAGTTTTAGTTCACCGTCTATAATTGCTGGTACTTTACCCATGGGATTAATTGCCAGAAATCCTTGCTGACGATGTTCTCCAGCTTGCATATCTAACTGGATATACTCATAGGGAACACCTAATTCTTCTAGATACCATTGAATAATTGATGCTCGGCTACGAGCACCACCGTAAAGTTTCAGCATAGTAGCTCTATTTTCGCTATTAAAGGACTTTATGGGTATTGGGATGCTGTTTGACATTATCATCCTTGGTAACGACCCTAGAGGCATTCAGCACCCGCTTACGTTCGGTAGAATAGTTTAATTCTGTGTAGGTTGTACTGAGAGGAATTAATTTTGTGGCTGATTCTCGGCGTTTGTAGGTACGAGCCGCAGCGACTACTCTTTGTTCAAAGTCGTCACTAAATTGAGCGTTGTGGGGAAAATTATCTGGTTTTTGCAGGGTATCCCCACCTAAAACATTTCCTAAGGTGGTAGCGTAAGCCAATTTGTAGGAAGTGGGAATACCTTTGAAGATGGCTTCTAAAGCGGCGGAAGGGATCGGTTCTATGACTTCTACTTGATGAATTTCTCCATCTTCTTTGATAAAGCAAGTTGCCAAGCCTAAAACGATATAATCATCTGCGGTTAAATCGGCAATATCCCTAGAAGAAATTGTGGTTGTCATTTTAGTTATTGGTTATTGGTGATCGTCAATCAATTGGAGTGTTGAGGCTGCACACTCGTAAGTATTTTTACTTGGAGATGACTGCGCCCAGGATTTTCCAGAATATGTGAAAGATTACTACGTGCAATTAGCTGGAGGCTTGACCCTGGGGGTATCGCTTGAGAATTGTGACAGCTTCACAAAATATTATTTAGCTAACCATCACTACTCTGTGTTGTACCAGGACAGATGAAGATATTAACAGGGAATAGGGAGCACAGATAATAATAATTGTTCCCAAATATTAAATATTGTAGTGCGAGCCGGAAAGCCCGCATCAGATATCAAGAGAGCTTTCCGGCTCCCAATACCTAATATTTTTGAAAAATATGGGATGCTCCCAGCTCCGGGAGCAACAGGTACACCACCAAGTATGTAAGTAGCCTTACTCCTTTCCCCTTTCCCCTTTACCCCTATATTTTTCATGTGACCAAAAAATAAACTGGATACAAGCCCCCGGATTCATCCGTGGAGAGTCAAAAATGTTTTCCTTATTTCAAGCCCCTCGATTCATCGATGGGGTCATACTTTTGACTTTTGACTTTTGACTTTTGAC
>JASJDS010000032.1 GCA_030065055.1 Calothrix sp. MO_192.B10 | reverse complement strand
AACTAGGGAAATATTTGTACGTTTAGCCCTACTAAATCTCTATGCCCTAACCAACTCTTTCGTTGCATACCGTGAGCCTAATTTCTTAGGGTTTTTGCAAGCCTACACTCACTCGTTAGAGGAGTGTAGGTAGTTGACCTTTCTTCACTCCATCACTCATGGGCAGGGCGTGGTTAATGTTATTCCATATACCGAGAGATTGTGGATGCCGTGCCCCTACTCCTGAACTCCATCACTCCATCACTCCATCACTCCTTCCCTCCCTCTTCCCCAATAGTCTCGAACAAACTGTTCAACATCAGATAAGTAGAAGTAGCTCCTGGATCTTGATGTCCGATACTGCGTTTTCCCAGATAACTAGCCCGCCCCTTTTTGGCAATCATTGGTATGGTATCTTTCATACCTTGTTCTGCTGCTGCGATCGCACTTTTCATGGCTGACTCGGTTGTTTTCCTATCGTCCACAGCTTGCCTAAATGCCTCTACAGCAGGGGATAAGGCATCTACCATTGTTTTATCCCCTAGTCGGGCTTTACCCCGTTGTACGACTCCTTCTAAGCCCGCTTGCAGCAATTTTAGGGTATCCTCTGGGGCTAATTCTTGCTTTCCCATTACTACTGTACTTCCCCGCAGAAAGAAAGTACCGTACAAAGGACCACTAGCACCACCTACACTGGAAATCAAGACCATGCTAACTTTTTTCAAAATACTACCGATGTCTTGATCGACAACTGTTGGTAGTTGCTCCATCACCTTTTTGAAACCGCGATCCATATTGATTCCATGATCTGCATCACCGATCGCCGCATCTAATTCTGTTAAATAATCTTTATTTTGTTCTATGGCATCCGCAAATTTTTGTAACCATTCGATAACTTGTGCTTGATTCATAATCACAATCTAAATATTTAGCTAATTCGGGCAGAGGATGAACAGATCCCCGACTTCTTAAAGAAGTCGGGGATCGCTCACACCTGCGAATGATCAAAATCAATTGTGGATGCCATGCCCCTACTTCTACAGTCCTTATTTGGACTTGAGAACTCCTCCACTCGTCTCCGGTTCTGGTTCCGGGAGGACTAATTCTTTCTCTTGTTGTGGAAGATTGCGCTTGGAAAAGCCCCAAGTTAATATTACAGCGATCGCTGTCACCATAATCCATTGTGGTGGTACAAATGCATCATTCACCACTTTCAGTAACAACCGTAAACCCACAAAAGACACAGTAATATAACCTGCATCTTCCAGGTTCTCAAACTCATCTAACCAGCGGATAAACAAACCAGCCATAAACCGCAAAGTAATTACACCAATGGTAGTTCCAGCAATCACCAACCATTTTTCATCCGAAACTGCGATCGCGGTGGTAACGCTATCTAAGGAAAATGCTAAATCCGTCAGGGCAATAACTGGTATTACTTGTAACAGAGAACTAAAGCGAGGTCCGTGGTGGTGATGTCCGTTAGTTACTTCTTCCTCCGAGGTAAAGTGTTGAAATACGAGCCATAGTAGGTAAGCTGCTCCAATTAACTCGAATTGCCAGAACTTTTCTACCCAAGTGGCAGTCAGTAAGAGGGTAATTCGCAATACATAGGCAAAAACCAAACCTAAATTCAGTGCTTGTTGTTCTAATTTCTTATTATCTAATCCTTGAGCGATCGCAGCCAGAGCGATCGCATTATCTGCAGACAGTACCGCTTCTAAAAAAATCAGAATTAACAGTACTATAGGAGCTTCAATACTAAACTGAAAATGCAGGTACTCGAAAATTTTATCTAGCATTCGGGTTTCTCAAGCAGCGCACACTTAAAGTGACAGGAACAGGGTATTTAAGATAAAAACCAATAAATTAATACTCTTATCCAGCTTAACGCGTTGCCGAACAATTCTGTTCAGGTTCCAGGTTCGGGTTTTGTTCGGTTGCATGGCTTGACGAGCAATACAAATACAATTTAGGAGCCTTTAGGGGAATGCACTACCAATTCCTGTTGCTTGATTCAATTTCCTAGAACAATCCGGAGTTCAGTGTTCTTGATTTGAAGGCATATGTAACGGTAACTAGAAATTTTAGGACATAATTAAATTAGAATGGCTAAAAGAACGGAATATCAATAAATAAGTCTTCTGCTTTTTGCTATAGGACTAGTATTTGATTTTTTTTGTATTGACCAATAATTCCTTGATGGTACAAGCCCCCGGATTTATCCGTGGAATAAATCCAAAATCCAAAATCCAAAATCCAAAATCCAAAATTGAATGACGTAGCCTCTATGTTTACAAAGACTCACCCTACTTGATGTTCTGTGTTTCTTGTTACCCATTTTATGTCTTTACTAGTAAGTATGGCTGTACTACACCAACGAACATCCATCAAATGGGATTGCTATAGTTTGATAGCGATGGAAAATGTTGAAATTCTTCAACAGTTTGGCGAGCCTGACTAACAAGCGTAAAGATATTATGCTGTTGATTTCTCTGTTTTGGATACAGATGAGACTGACAGAGTATAAATAGATTGACAAACTAAAGCTACACAAAACAATAAGGTAGAGGAAGTATATGGAAATTGGTATTCCTAAAGAAACAAAGGATCAGGAATTTCGGGTTGGCTTAAGTCCTTCTAGTGTGCGGGTGCTAAAGGAAAATGGTCATGCCATTTTTGTGGAAACTAAAGCTGGGAATGGTGCTGGTTTTACAGATGATGATTATCAGAATGCGGGAGCGACAATAGTCCCTACAGCCGAAGCAGCTTGGGAGCGCGATTTAGTAATCAAAGTCAAAGAGCCATTAACTACAGAATATAATTTTTTACAAAAAGGGCAAATATTATTTACTTATTTACACTTAGCAGCAAATCGGAAATTAACCGAGCATTTAATTGATTGTGGGGTAACAGCGATCGCTTACGAAACTGTGGAGCAACCAGGAGCGAATAAATTACCATTGCTCACTCCCATGAGTATTATTGCTGGTCGTTTAGCAGTACAATTTGGAGCAAGATTCCTAGAACGCCAGCAAGGGGGAAGAGGGGTGCTTTTGGGAGGTGTTCCAGGAGTAAGACCGGGTAAAGTGACAATTTTAGGTGGTGGAGTTGTGGGAACAGAAGCCGCTAAAATTGCTGTGGGTATGGGTGCTGCTGTGCAAATTTTAGATATAAATGTAGAGCGGCTAGCATATTTAGAAACCCTTTTTGGCTCCAGGGTAGAATTAATTTACAGCAACTCCGCTCACATAGAAGCCAGCGTACAAGCAGCAGACTTACTAATTGGTGCGGTATTAGTACCGGGACGTAGAGCGCCAATATTAGTATCCCGTGAGTTAGTCAAACAAATGTCTCCTGGTTCCGTAATTGTGGACGTAGCAGTAGATCAAGGTGGTTGTATTGAAACTTTACATCCCACTTCCCACACAAATCCCACCTATATTGAAGAAGGGGTAGTACATTATGGCGTTCCGAATATGCCAGGAGCCGTACCTTGGACTGCAACCCAGGCATTAAATAACAGCACCTTACCCTATACAGTCCAGTTAGCCAACCAAGGTATGGAAGCATTGGAAAACAACCCTGCCTTAGCCAAAGGCTTAAACGTCAAGAATCATTGCTTACTCCATCCCGCAGTGCAGCAGGTTTTCCCCGATCTAGTTAATTAGAAGAGATGGGGAGGGAAGGAGTGAAAGAGGGAAGGAGTGAGGGGAGATGAGGTGATGAGGTGATGAGGAGTGTGGGGAGACAAGAGGACAAATTTTTCCTCATCGTCTCATCAACCACCAACCATCAACTATCAACCATCAACCACCAACCACCAACTAACAACTAACAACCGTCAACTGTCAACCCTCAACCCTCAGCCCTCAACCATCACTCCATCACTCCTAGAAATTGGAGAAGTTTTTCCGCGTTATCAAAATTACCAACAATCCGTCGCACTGGATGAGGCCAAACCCTAACTAAATTAGGAGTAGCAGATACATGATTGGCTTCAGCTTGTTCTGGATGAGTTAGAACATCAATTACTTTGAGAGTGTAAGGTTGACCCAAATGCGTTTCTAGAAGCTCGTGTAAATTTTGCAAAATGCGCTCAGTACTACCACTATGTCCTGCCACAAACAGTCGTAGTACATATCCTTGAGTTTTTGTATGTACTTCTTGTACAGCAGTTGCAGGTGGGTAATATAAAGATTCTGGTTCAGAAAGATTTATGGGTATAATTAAGTCATGGTCTTCCCAAAGTTGGGGAAACGAAGAACGGTAGGTTTCTAATACCATGCGATCGCACAATCCTTCCTGCCAAGGTGCTGGCTGCCATACCAATTCCCCTGTACCGAAAATAGCATTTAATACAGCCTGGTGCTGTAGAACCCCCGGATAAGCTTCAGCAAAAGTACGTATTTTTTGAGTATGGGGATCTAACCAATGATCTATAGTCGCTGTATAACAAGGTACTAAAAAGTGAGGCGGTTCCGGTAAGTCCAGAATTTCCTGCAAGGTAATACACAAATGAGAATGCCATCGACCCTTTTTACTAGGATCGATGCAATAAATAATATCTCCACCGGGAGTAAATAAAGCAATGCCTTTAAACACCTGGGGTAGGGTTGATTGATCTGGATTTAGACGCACAAAATCAGCTCAAAAAAAAGGTAAAAGTATTCTTTTACCTTACCTAGGAAAAACCAAAAAATAAATTATCCCCAAGAAACTATTAGCCATTTGCGATTTCCCTCCCTCACTCCTTCACTCCGGGCGGGGAAACCCCGCCCCTACTCCCTCACTCCTTCACTCCGGGCGGGGAAACCCCGCCCCTACTCCCTCACTCCGGGCGGGGAAACCCCGCCCCTACTCCTTCACTCTCTTCCTAAACTCTTCCCCTCAAGAACTGTGCCATTTCGTTAGGAGTTGGTGACATTTCCAAAGCAGTTTCTTCTGTAATCCTACCTTCTTGGTAGAGATTGAATAAAGATTGATTCATGGTAATCATGCCATCAAAACTGGCTTGCTTCATCAATTCAGTGATTTCATCATACTTACCATCTTTAATCCAGTCTTTAATGGCATCTGTATTGATGAGAATATCGTGGAAAGCAGCCCGTTTACCATCAGTAGTTCGACATAAACCTTGAGCAATAACTGCCACTAAAGACTCGGAAATCGCTACTCGCATAGCATCCTGCTCTTCTCCGGAATAGAGGTTGAGGATACGCTCAATGGTTTTCACGGCACTGTTGGTATGCAGGGTTCCCATGACTAAGTGACCTGTTTGTGCGGCTTTGAGGGCAGTATTTACCGTTTCTTTATCCCGCATTTCCCCCACTAGAATCAAATCAGGGTCTTCCCGTAAAGCTGCTTTTAAAGCATTGTCAAACTTCCGGGTATGCATTCCCACTTCCCGTTGCTTCACCAAAGACGTTTGACTTTTGTGAACAAATTCAATCGGATCTTCAATGGTAATAATATGCTTAGGCATCTCCTTATTGATATAGTCAATCATCGCCGCCATGGTTGTGGATTTACCTGAACCAGTGGGACCTGTCACCAAAATCAATCCTTTGTGGTGATGACAAATATCTCTAAAAATCGTTGGTAATCTCAACTGCTCCATGGTCAAAATTTTCAGTGGAATCAACCGCAGCACCATGGCGTAGCCTTTGAGGGTATCAAAAATATTGATCCGCACCCGAGCAAAATCAAACTGAGTTGCACCATCAAAATCCAGGTGTTCTTGAAACTGCTTCACCTCAGTCTCATTCAACACCTCTCGCAACCAACTAACAAAGGTTTCCTTATCTGTTTCCGGATAATCTGTTGCTTCTATTTCTCCCCGATTGCGGAACCGAGGTACTTCTCCCACACCTAGGTGGATGTCGGAATAACCCTTGTCATAAGCATGTTTTACCAATTGCTCAAAAGTAGGGTGCAAATTTTTAGTTTTCACACTTGCAGCTTGAGGAATGGGAGGTGGAGTATTTTGATGATGTGGGTTAGGAGGTGGAGAAACATTGCTTTTATTATTGCTGGTATTTCCTACCCATTCAGCCTTAGGATACTTATTTGTAGGAATTGGGTTACCCTGGGGACTACTATCTTCCTCTGGCATATCTGCTGTACTTTGTGGTTGGCGAAGTGTGGCAGAAGATGTGAGCTTTGGTGGTGGTGGTGGTAGTGGTGGTGCACTGGGTACTGGAATGGAATTTGATGCACTGGGTGATTGTTTCATAAATTTTTTTCAAAAAATAGGAATTTGGTTATGTGGGTAATCAAAGATGGTTAGGAAAGTATGTTAACCACTCCAAAATGCTGGAAAAATAATCATGACTTAATCAGCAATCAATGTCATTTCTCTAGCAATTGAGTCAATAGATGTATTGCAGAAGTGAGAGGAAAGGTTAAGGAAAAAGTGAAAATCCTTTACCTTTGAACTTTTCTTCTTTCTCTGCTTGCAAAAAAATAGTAACTATTAAGAAAGTTACTAATGCCATCCGAACATAGATGGCTATATTGTTTATCTTTACCTGTAAATATTGGTATTTTTTTTGAGTAATTTACCAGGCGCGAAGCATAGTTCATGGAACTATATTGCTTGCTATTCAAATATTTAACACATTAATGCCCTTTCATGCATTCAGTGATTATACTAATGAATAATGTGTTTTTTATCAGTTAAAAATTTGTTTCAAATGGCTTGTAATGCCATAGGAGTGAATTAAAAATGCTTACACGACTTTAACCGAAGCAACTTGGGCTAACTTAGAGGTTGTTTGTCAAGTCTAAAAGGTTACTTAAAATCTCTCTGGTAAACCTCTCTCATCCCCCCTACCCCCCTTAAAAAGGCTATCCATTACCCGGATATTTCTCAACAAACGTAAGAGTGTATACTCACATTTTCTATAACCCTTATTACTTCATTTTCAATTCTCAATAAAAATCTAATTTTATCGAGAATAGAAAGAGGATAGTTGTCAAGTATGCCTAGCACCTCAGTCTCCGAGGTCTTCTCTGGGCAAAGGCTTTAGGATTGTTAAAAAAGATGTGACTAATGGATAGCTTAAAAAGGGGGGAGGGAAAGAGGCTTTGAAACCCCCATTCCCTAATAGGGATAGAGATTTTGGTGTTAAATATAATACTTTTCAAACATCCTCTTAAAGATCGATGAACATATCCATAATTTACACACATCTTGCACCTGCGTTATAAAACTACGCTTCTCAAGGTAGATGAAGTTTAAGTGTAATATGACTTAAATGTGAGTTCTCTTTACAGAATTTGGTGCAAAGCCCACGGATAGAATAGGTGGGAGTATGTCAAATCTCACCTGTTTTTTACTTGAAATGATTAGATTGCTTCTGTGGGAAGTATTACGCTAGTAATTTGTACTCAACTATTTGCAGGTTATTAACATCACAACTATAGCACTACCCCTGACGGGGCGCGGATATTTCTAAATCCTGAAATCCTTTGACAACCTGCTGTTCTCTGTTCTTTTACCTAATAAGTTTTGTCAATTTCAGCGACAAACTTTACAGGTACTTCAAGTTTAAAAGCTACCGTAATTACTTGGCTCATAGATATACTATATCACCCGATTTGGCCTAGCTGTCCCTCCCTACTCCGCTTCCCTGAGAGTAGGGATTCCCTCTCGTTATATCGTTATATTGATATAATTTAATATATTATCTTAAATGTATTATTTTTTTTAATACCCCAGGAGAAATTATATAAAAATATACTTTTTTCCTTGAATATAGATAAGAGCATAAGCCTCATAACATCTTTAAATATACACTTTAGCTCTTTAGAGTCAAAACTGATATTGATATTATATTACATATGTATTCAGTGTATACACGTACAAAAGCGAAAAAGTATCCATGAATACATTGTAAACATCCAACATTTGGTGTATATTATTTTTGGTGTGTAATATGAATAACACTTCTACCACGAGCAGATGCTCTGACTCCACTTAGATGTATTTTGCGTATATTACGTATAAAAACTTTCCTGATGACCTCAGTCCCGGGGTGTATATATATTAAACCAATAATTTAGTTGACACAAAACATAATTATTATTGGTTAATGCGCTTAATCTGCGGAGGGTTGCTTGTCTACTCATCAAGTTATCAAGACATCTACTACCAAGCCAGTTCTGATATAGAAAAATTTATCTATAAAATTAATCTGATAAATTTTTCTATATTTGAATTAAATGTCAATAAATAAGTACTCTCTAAGCTCCTATTTGTGATGTCAAATATTAACTGTGAAAACATTTTTGAGCTAACACTAAAAGGAACAAAAACACAATTTATTCGTCTCTAGGCTAAGTGTCTGTTATTCCTAGGGGATGTAGTCAATTCAGGGGGAAATGAAATGAAAGTAATTAGTGCATTGGCAGTGCATATTAAATATAGTTTTCCCTTGTTCCATCTGTTGTAGTTCTAGTTATGTCAAGCTTGCTGGCTAACTTTAGCTGATTTGAATTAAATATATAACTCTTAATGGAGACGGGCTTCGATGGTCCATTCGATCTCAGTCCCTCCAAACGAACCTTCTAATTCCTCTGTTATTAAATTTGAGGATATAGGTGGGTCTGAAAAGTCAGACTCTATGGGGGCTAGGTCGTTAACTATGACTTAAGCAATAAAGGAGGTCGAAAATTATATGCACAGAAGGTGTGACCGAAATAGGAAACGTTCTAAACGGCGAGCAATATATTGTCCAATTCATGGATGCTATCTCGATAGTGTTAGCCCAAAATATTCATTGTTTGCAAACAATGTCCAGCAATTAAGACAGCGCGGTATAGGTCGCCAGAAGGCTCGTGTTTTAATGGCAGCTAAGACCACAGTCTCCCTTCAAGGTGAATGGTTAGAAGCATTTTGGTGCGATCGCTGTCAAAAAACGGAATGGTATCATGTCAGAAAAACCGGCGAACGTAGTTACCAGTTATCAGTAGCGCCTGCGACAATATGGCAACGAGCCACAGGGGCGATCGATCCTAGAGGAAATCCTTCTGTGGGAGAGTTTACGCTCAAACAGTCACGGAAGCTTAATTATAATAGCAGCAAGTCTTCACATTTTTACGGCTAACTTATACTTGTAGTGGCAAAAGCATAAAAAATCAGCCGGAGTATCTCACATCATGGATCCTAAAGAGCATTTAGAAGAAATTGACTTTCAAAAGTACTGGCTTGTTCTCCAACGACGTTGGCTACCAGCCACAGGTGTTTTGAGCGTAGTTGTTGGTTTCTCATCCTTCCTAGCGTTTTCTGGACAACCTGGGTACTTAGCAGAAAGTACTATATTAGTTGAGACAAATAAAACCCCCTCTTTAACAGGTTTAGAAGATGCTAGAGGAAAACTAGAGTCATTAGCTAGCAACAATAGCCCTCTAGACACTCAAGCAAGAATTATCACATCAGTTCCAGTTCTGGAAGAAACCATCACAGCTCTTGACCTCAAAAATAGCGAAGGTGAGTTATTAAAAGTCAAGGATTTTCGCAAACTACTTGGAGTCAGCACTGTTACAGGTACAGATCTGATTCAAATTTCTTATGCTGATGCAGATGCAGACCAAGCAGCAAAAGTAGTTAATAAACTTGTACAAGTATATATTAAGAATAATATTGAGTCTAACCGTGCCCAAGCAGCCTCAGCTCGCAAGTTTATCCGACAGCAATTACCCAATACAGAGGTTGCTGTTAGACAAGCAGAATCAGCACTACGTAGATTCAAAGAAAGATATAAAATTATTTCTTTAACAGAAGAAGCATCAACATCAGTTGGCGCGATCGCTAAAATAGAAGAGCAGCTGACTGAAACTCAAGCTAACTTAGTCGATATAGCTGCAAGGGCACAAAAATTACAGCAAGAGATAAATATTGATTCTGGAAAAGCAGTTTCATTTGCTTCCTTGAGCCAAACTCCAGGAGTACAAACTGTGCTAGAAGAACTTCAGAAAGCTGAAAGTGAACTTGCTGTAGAACAGACAAAGTTGCAACCCACACACCCCACCATTGTGAATTTGCAAGAAAAGGCTGCGGTTCTCAAAGGTTTACTTGAAAAACGGATACAACAAGTCAATGGTAGTAATCAGCCGGTAAATCCAGGGGACTTACAGATTAGAGAACTGCGCCAAACCCTAATTGCAGATTCTGTTCGTATTCAGTCAGAGCGTCTTGGCTTGGAAAAACGTTTAGCTGCACTGACTCAAGCTAGGGTTGCTTACAAGCAAAGAGCAAATATTCTTCCCCAACTCGAACAAACTCAACGAGAACTAGAGCGAAAATTGAAAGCCGCTCAAACTACCTATGAAGCACTATTAACTAGACTGCAAGAGATCAATGTAGCCGAAAATCAAAACATTGGTAATGCTCGCGTTGTTTCTCCTGCTCGAGTACCAGATGAGCCTATGCCTGCTAACAAAAAAATTACTATCGGGGCTGGAGCATTAGTTGGTGCTTTATTGGGTATAATAGCGGCCTTCTCTTTAGATTTGACGGATAGGTCTTTGAAGACTGTCAAAGAAACCAGAGAATTATTCGAGTACACCTTACTAGGGGTAATTCCCGCATTGAATGGTTATGGCAAAAATAAGAAATCTGTAAAAGCTGGAGATGCATCTACTCCCAAAGTTATCGGTAGAGATTTACCGCAATTCCCCGTGGGTGATGCATATCAAATATTGCAAGCAAATCTGAAGTTTCTTTCTGATACGCCACTAAAAGCGATCGCGGTTACCAGTTCCGTTCCTAGAGAAGGAAAATCTTCTATTTCCGCTAACTTAGCTACGGCTATGGCGCAAGTAGGTCGTCGAGTCCTGTTAGTCGATGCAGATATGCGTCGTCCTACCCAGCATCATATTTGGCAACTAACTAATACTATGGGTTTGAGCAATATGATTGTTGACCAACTGAATTTAGAGACAGTGGTACAAACAGTTATGCCCAACCTGGATATATTAACCTCTGGAGTCATACCACCTAATCCTGTAGCCTTATTAGATTCTCCCAGGATGTCTGCATTACTCAATAGTTTTAAAGCGGAGTATGATGTAGTGATTTTTGATACTCCTCCCTTAGCAGGGACGGCAGATACCGGGGTTTTAGGCAAGTTGACTGATGGTATTTTACTTGTGGCTCGCCCAGGAGTAGCTGACTGGAATAGTGCCACTGCTGCTAAGGAGTTTTTGAATCAGTCAGGTCAAAACGTGCTAGGTATGGTGGTTAACGACGTGAATGTGAAGCGCGAGCCAGAGGGATATTTTTATTACAAGGAAGAGTCAGTAGAGGCAAGTGAAGTATCTCAAAGTTCTGTTGGCCTAACACGAAATCGATGAGGTTTTTTTGGCGTTGCTTAATCTATGTATGAAAATGATGTTGCGTCCTTCCAAAACCTTTGTAGAGACGTTGCAGTGCAACGTCTCTACACCAGGATTCATACTTCCAATCAGCAACACCGGTTTTTTGGTAAGTAAGTCGGCGTAAAAAATTCAAGGTATGTCATTGCGAGTGGAACGAAGTGAAACGAAGCAATCCCAAGGGTTTTGTGCTAGTTTACATTCTGTTACATAGTGATGTTTATTTGTGCCGACTTACTTAGGCGATTTGGTATGAGACAAATCGCCTGACTCCATCATTTAACTCTTACAGTAATCCCCAACAGAATGTGTAATATCAAATCCGGTTGAACAATTGTCATTGCGTTGCGAAGCTTCCCGTAGGGTAAGAAGTGAAGCAATCGCAGAAGCCTTGTGTATAGCCCTCCGGGCATTCAAGAAACGCGGAGCGTGCCCGTTAGGGCTTATGCTTCGCTCCACTCCGTTACGCTCGCAATGACATATGATCAGTAATTAACTGGATTTCATATATAAGTCAATTAAGTCAATCGACTTTCAGTTAACTTCAAAAGTAAAATAGCAAGCTTCATGATCAAATATTTCTCCAAAGTTTGGTATATCCTCAAAGGCTCGAGAAAAAATCTTCCTTGGCTCTTACTGACATTCGTTTTATCATCCCTATTAGAAGCTATAGGTATCGGACTTATAGGACCATTCTTAAGCATAGCTTCTAAACCAGAGTCAATCACAAAAAATCCTATCTTAAATTGGGTTTATATGCAGTTCAATCTGCAATCCACTAGCGAATTCATTTCCATATTAGGTCTAATTATTGCTGCATTTTTTTGTCTCAAATCTGTATTATACTTTCTTGCTAGAACATACATTATACAGTTTAGTTATACCCTACAAGCAAAATTATCATCAAGATTACTTAGTACCTATCTAGCTGTACCATATACATTTTTTCTCCGCAAAAACACGGCAACCTTAATCAAGAATATGACTCATGAAGCCATGAGAGTTAATCATTTTTGTGTACAGCCGATTCTAAATGTAATTGCAAATATTACGGTTGTTTGTATCCTGTTAGTGCTGCTTGCTCAAACAGATTTACTGCTTCTGGTAATGATTTTAGCAATCATGTTACCTACGTTTTTACTATTTTATACATTTAAAAATAAATTTAAAAGATGGGGAAAGGAAGTATCTGAATCTAGTCAAGAGCTAATTCGTATTGTCAATCATGGTTTAGGAAGCTTCAAAGAAACTCGCGTAATTGGCTGTGAAGCTTATTTCCATAGCCAAATGGAACAGCAAGTTAAAAAATTTTCAACTGCATCGACTAAATTTAAGAGTTCTAATATTTTGCCGCGTATTTTAATTGAGACTTGTTTACTAGTATTTGTACTTCTATTTGTATCTATTTCTCAAATATTTTTTCAGCAGAATATTCAAGACATTACCGCAGTGATGGCTGTGTTTGCAGTTGCTTCAATGCGCTTGATCCCAGCAGTCAGTCAAACCGTACAAACAATGGGTCAGTTGCAAAACAGTAGTTATTCTGTAGATAAGATTTACTTAGATTTAAAGGAAATAGAAAATAAAGAGATAACAAAAAATGTCAAATTTTTATCAGATTCCAATGCTGGTGGTTTAAATAGGGATCAATTATCTAAAAGTCACACCATAGCTTTTGAAAATCAAATTGAATTGAGTAATGTAGTTTACTACTATCCTGGAAGCACGGAACCTTCACTTGATAATATTTCCTTGAACCTTAAAAAAGGTCAATCTATTGCTTTCATTGGCAAATCTGGAGCAGGAAAGACGACACTAGTAGATGTTATTTTAGGTCTTTTATATCCTGAGAATGGAGATATCAGGGTTGATAATGTCTCTATATATGAAGATATCCGTTCCTGGCAAAATCTCATCGGCTATATTCCCCAGTCTATTTTTCTGATGGACGAAACCATTGAGAAAAATATCGCTTTTGGAGTTGCAGACCATCTAATTGATGGGGAGAGATTGCATCAGGCTATTAAAGCAGCTCAACTTGAGGAACTAGTTAAGGAACTCCCTGATGGAATTAAAACTTCGGTGGGGGAACGAGGAGTACGTTTATCTGGTGGACAGCGTCAACGGATAGGAATTGCTCGCGCGCTTTACCATGAGAGAGAAATTTTAGTGCTGGATGAAGCGACTTCTGCCCTAGATAATGAAACGGAGCAGCTAGTGAGTGAGGCGATTAAATCTCTGGCTGGTACCAAAACTTTGATTATTATTGCTCATCGTCTTTCTACTGTTGAACATTGCGATCGCGTTTATATGTTGGAGAAAGGACGGGTAGTTCAGTCAGGAAGTTATCGGGAAGTTGTTGTTTGAGAAAAATGAAAAAAATTGAACACTTAGTACAGCGTATATATCTGTCAAAGTATCTAGTTCTAGAGAGTAGTTTCTGCTCAGGAGATAATGTTATTTTCCTTGTCTAGCAATTTTTCCAAATCTTTGGTAAATCGTTTTACCATAAATTTAATTAAATCAAAGTTTAAAGGTTAGTTTTCATGATCATTTTATCTCAACAAGATGACGCAGATAGCCCTGATGTCTCGGTTATTACTCCTACCTATAACCGGATATCAATGCTAGAAGAAGCAATAGCATGTGTGTTCTCTCAAGATTTTGATGGCGTTGTTGAAATCATTGTCGTAGATGATAATTCTTCAGATAGAACTTCAGAGATTGTTAGCCAGAAGTATCCAAACATTAGGCTGATTAGCCTGAAACAAAACGTAGGAGCATATGTTGCTCGAAATATTGCTCTTAAAGAGGCAAAAGGTAAGTATATTGCTTTCCTTGACTCGGATGATCTTTGGGAAAAAGACTATCTTAAGACTCAGCTTGCTGCTCTGGAAGCTAATGAACGGTGTTTCTGTGTCAGTACCTTAGTGATTTGGAACACGTTGAAAAATCGGAAGGAAATTTATCTGCAAAAACCTGATTTGAAGAGATATACTTCGTCCTTCCATCAATTGCTGGTCGCTAACAGTTTCATTTACACTCCTTCATCTGTTGTTTTTCCTAGACAAGTATTCAGCGAGGTAGGTTTATTTGATGAAACCTATAAAATAAGTGGAGATAAGGAATTTTACATCCGTTGTTTACTAGCTGGTTATAGTTTAATTTTCACAGAATTACCTAATTCAATTGTGCGAATACACAATCAAGGTAGGGCGACTAATTTTAAAAATTTTGATACTAGGATGAAAATTCAATTCGCCATAGCAGATAAGTTTTACCCCCTAGTCGAAAGACGTGTCGATATAGCACCTATTAAGCATATGTATGCTGAAATTTACGCATATTGTGCAAGTAAATACTGTAGGGAAAAATATTTTATAAAATGGTTATATTTATCCATTGAATCTGCCAGATATGCTAATTTTGTTTATGCTTTATCAAACATGATTAAGGATATCAGATGTCTACTAAGAATTGGAACAAAAATGAGACTAATAAACTCTTATTTTCAGAAAATTACACCTATTTAGGTCATACGGATAAGGCGTTGTTGGATGGATAATTAGTTTGAACTAAACCTCATCCATCTTGAGAAATGGAGCTTCCTATCCAGGGTATACCAAACAAAAAATCAATTATCCTGTAAGGGATATAGGACTTGTAATCAAAAGTTTACTTTGAAAGATATTATTAGTCTCAAATAAGCAATGACACAAAAAATAAAAGTAGGTTTCCATCTAGTAAATGAGGGATATCCTAATGTAGATTTAAGGTTTCCCGAAAAAGGAAATCCTGGTATTGGAGGAACTCAGTTTACTACAATTGCTACAGCTTATTATTTAAATAAATATTTCCCTGATATTGTAGAACCAATATTACTGGCTAATAATCTAGAGTTATTACCTCCTTCTCTGAAAGCTTGTTACGCTTCTAACGATATCGATGCTGCTGTACAAAGTGAAGCTTTAGGATGTAATATTTTTGTCTTCAAATCTCATAAGGGAAATCATGAAATTTATGATTATCTGAACAAATCAAACCTAAAAGCAATAGCTCGTTCTAACAATACTCCAAATGTTGAAGGATTATATCAAATAGCAAATTGCCTACAAATAAAAGCTCATGTTTGTGTAGGTCATGAGGACCTAGATAGATTACGCGATCATCAAATATTTGCCAAATCAACTCGGATTTTTCATCCTTTTAATATTGAAAATTTTGTTCCAAAGAATGAAATAGTCAAGCAAGGAAACACTGTTGTGTTTATCGGAAGTATTATTCCTGCTAAGGGATTTCATTATCTTGCTAGAGTTTGGCCTGATATTATCAAAGAAAGAGCAGATGCGAAACTTATTGTTATTGGCAGTGGAAAACTTTATGATCGCAATAGCAAATTAGGAAAATGGGGAGTAGCAGAAGAAAGTTATGAAGCCAATTATATCCGTCCCTTCCTCTCTGACAAAAATGGCAACATAATCAAATCCGTTCATTTTGCTGGTTTACTGGGTTTTGAAAAGATTGAAATTTTGCAAAATGCGGATATAGGAGTTGCTAATCCATCAGGTTTAACAGAAACATTTTGCTCATCTGCTTTGGAATTCCAAGCTTGTGGTACTCCAGTAGTGTCTGCGGCTAAAGGAGGACTACTAGATACTGTGGCTCATGGAAAGACAGGATTACTAGTAAAAAATGATAGGGAATTGATAAGCAGTATTCTCTATCTCTTAAATAACCCCGCAGTAGCCAAGCAATTTGGTGCAAATGGAATAGATTTTGTTAAAAATAAATTTTCTCCCCAAGAGAATGCTAAACAATGGTTAAATTTATTCATAGATATTTGCAATGACAAGCCTCCACAGCAACAGCCAATAAAAAATAACTACTTCTATCGAGCTAAATTTTTAAGAGAAGGTATGCGAATCTTAAAAAGAGATATCCCACTACTACAAAATGTTCCATCTTTGATTGAGATTAAACCTTTAGTGAAGCGACTTCTGCGCTAGATAGATAATGAAACGGAGCGGTTGGTAAGTGAAGCAATTAAATCTCTGGCTGGTACAAAAACTTTGATTATTATTGCTCATTGTCTTTCTATTGTTGAACATTGCGATCGCGTCTCTTTGTTAGATAAAAGTAGTGTAGTTAAATCGGGTAGTTATCAAGAAGTTGTTGGCAAGCAGTGTTAGAGAGAAATTCTCTTGTCAAAAAAATACAAAATGGTTAAATAAATCAATCGCAAAACATGAAAAAAATCATCTCGAAAATAAAACGAAAACTGATTAAACTATATCGGATGACTGGAAAGCGTCCCCGAGGTTCAATCCAACTTACCATTGATAATGTCGATAAGATACTTGGTGACAGAAAAGATATAAAGTTTTTCAAGATAGTCGAGGAAGAAGATGTAGAAATTAAACCAGCCCGCTGTTTAGAAGAAGATTATTTAATTAATTTTCAGCCGTTCAAGGTTAGGGGTGAATATGTTTTACTAGACATTAACAATCGGGAATTTAGTTTTCGCAATAACCATCTATTTGATAACAATTTAAATGTTATTTACGAACCACAAATTGAGTTTTCTCAGTTAACTATTTCCAAACAATCACTTTCTAGGTGCAAAAAAATTAAGGGTACAGTTGCTTATATATCTAATACAGTTCCTAATCATTACGGTCATTGGCTTCAATATACATTGCCTTTAATTAGAATTTATTGGAAAAATATTGGTAAACAAAATATTGATTATTACTATATCGGGGATTGTCCAATATCTAACTTTCAAATAGAGACCCTTACTAAACTTGGTATAGATAGGCAGCAGATTATCAACTATCCTTGTAAAGCTGATTGCTCGTTAATAGCTCTCAGATATAAAATAAGACAAAATGGTGGTAGCCAATACACGGATATTTTTACTTTTAGATTTCTTAGAGAATTGTTTCCGATAAGTCAGAACAGCTCCAATAATCATGCTTATAAAAAAATATATGTTCCAAGAGGAAATGTTAGTAAAAGAAAAGTTATTAATGAAAATGAAATTCTCAATTATCTGGATAAATTAGGATTTTTACCCTTAGTTATGGATGGTAGAACAGTTCAGGAACAAGCCGATATATTTTCTAACGCTGATGTTATCATTGCCCCTCATGGTTCTGCTTTACATAACTTGATATTTGCTAGACCTAATACCAAAGTAATAGAATTATATTCTTTTAATCATTTTGATACAACTAATTTTACTTTTGCTAGTTATGCAAATACTGATTATTACTATGTAATAGGCGAGAAGGTTTCGCCGGATCATATTTCCCCTGTACATGCAGATATAAAGATAGATATTTCCAAGTTAGAGCGAATTTGTAAATTAGCAAATCTTGTCTAATATTTTAAATTTATGATATAAACATTTATTTTACAAGGACATTTTTCAATGTTTAATTGGCAGTTAAAAACACCCGTTGCATTTATTATCTTCAAACGCCCAGATACAACTGAAAAAGTATTTGAAGCAATCCGCCAAGCAAAACCACCAAAACTTTTTGTAATTGCAGACGGACCACGCGCCGATCGTTCTGGCGAAGCAGAAAAGTGTGAAGCAGTTCGTGCAATTATCGATCGCGTTGACTGGGACTGCGAGGTGCTCAAAAACTATGCTGATGTAAATATGGGATGCAAGGAGCGCGTATCAAGTGGATTAAACTGGGTTTTTAATAATGTTGAAGAAGCAATTATCCTGGAAGATGATTGTTTGCCCGAACTTACTTTTTTCCGGTTTTGTGAAGAACTATTAGAAAAATATAGAAATGACCAGCGAGTTATGAGTATTACTGGTACAAATCTATTGGGTGAATGGAAATCAGATATTCAAAGTTATCATTTTTCTTACTACTTTAACTGTTGGGGTTGGGCTACATGGAAAAGGGCATGGGACTGCTATGATGTGGATATGAAATTGTGGTCAATGCCTGAAATTAAGAATCGAGTAAGAGATGTAATTGCTGATGAAAAACAATATCTTAATCGCAAGCAACACCTAGATAATACATACAACGGTAAGATTAATAGTTGGGCTTACCAATTTTTATTTATGTGTCTGGCTTATTCAGGTTTTTCTGTTACACCCTCTGTTAATTTAATCTCAAATATAGGTTTTTCAGCAGAAGGAACGCATACAACCTCATCTCATGACAAGAGGACTAATATGCCAACATTCCCGATTAATTTTCCTGTGCAACCTCCCCTAGGAATAGCTGTAGACCGAGAGTATGACTATCTTCGTTATAAAAAGATATGGGCAGAAACTTGGCAACAAAAAATTCGCAGGACAGTAAAGTCTTTAATTAGACATCAGTAGTTGAAAGATAAAATTTACCCATAGTTACGACCTGGAATTTCTAATCATTTTATACTTTAGCAAATATGATCCCCAACTTTCTCATTATAGGTGCTCAAAAAGCTGGAACAACTGCTCTATGGCATTATTTGAATCAGCATCCCCAGATTTACATGAGTCCTGTAAAAGAACCAGGCTTTTTCGACTTTGAGGGTGAAAAACCAAACTTTTCTGGACCTGGTGATGCAGAATTATACAACCATGTAGTAACTGATATAGAAGAATATCGTCAACTGTTTCAAGGTGCTGCAAATGAGATAGCTATTGGTGAAGCAACTACTTGGTACTTGTATAGCCAGAAAGCTCCTGAACGCATAAAACACTATATACCTGATGCCAAATTGATTGTCATCCTGCGTAACCCAGTAGATAGAGCTTATTCTAGCTTTATGCACGCCATCAGAGATGAACGTGAGCCACTAGATTTTGGCAAGGCTCTGGGAGAGGAAGAAACACGTATTAATCAAAATTGGGAGTATCTTTGGCGTTATAAACAAATGGGATTTTATTCTATTCAGTTGAAGCGCTATTTTGAGAATTTTGACATTAGTCAGATTAAGGTTTACCTTTACGAAGATTTGAATAATAATCCTGCTGAGCTAATCAAGGACATTTTTCAATTTCTGGATGTAGATGATACATTTATGCCAGAAGTTTTCACCCGTTTAAATATATCTGGCACTCGTAAAAACAAAACTATAGATGCTCTTCTAAATACAGAAAACCCAGTAAGGAATTTTCTTAGACCAATTCTTCCGGTTAGGTTCAGAAAAAATATTGCCAACTACCTTAGAACTCAGAACTCTTTGAAGCCCCAATCTCCCCTGGATATACAGAAGGAATTAATTGAAGTATTCCGGGAGGATATCTTTGAACTCCAGAACCTAATTCAGCGTGACCTCTCAAAGTGGTTAGAAGCATAAGTTACCTCAATTATCGAATATCAATAATGAAAGTTTTACATCTGAGCAACTCTGATATTAATGGTGGAGCAGCTCGTGCTACTTATCGCTTACACCAAGGCTTACAAGGTATTGGTGTCACCTCTCAGATGTTGGTGCAAAATAAATCTAGCAATGATAAGGCAGTATTAGCACCAAAAAGTAGGGTTTCACAGAGCATTGCGAAGATGAGGATTACTTTTGATAACTTGCCCGATAAGTTTTATCCTCAACGTTTGAGTACTGGTAGATTTTCTTCTCAGTGGCTTCCAGATAAAGTCATCCCCAAAGTTGAGCAGCTCAATCCTGACATCATTAACCTACATTGGATTAATGAAGCATTTGTTCAGATTGAAACAATTGCCAAGTTTAAGCAACCCGTTATCTGGACGCTTCATGATATGTGGGCATTTACTGGGGGGTGTCATTACAGTTGGGATTGCTCCCGCTACACTGCATCTTGTGGTGCCTGTCCTCAACTTGGTAGTAGTAAAAAATGGGATTTATCTCGTTGGGTATGGCAACGCAAAGCTAAAGCTTGGAAGAAAAATCTCAACTTGACTATTGCTACCCCTAGCTCATGGTTAGCCAAGTGTGCTGGTTCCAGTTCCTTGTTCAAGGATTTACGAATCGAACTAATCCCCTATGGTCTCGATACGGAAAATTACAGACCAATCAATCGACAGGTAGCAAGAGAAATACTACGTTTACCTCAAGATAAGCAACTGATTCTATTTGGGTCATTAAAAGCAACCAGTGACAAAAGAAAAGGATTTCACCTGTTGCAACCAGCACTGCAAGAGCTAAGTCAATCTGGATGGCAAGATAGGTTAGAGTTAGTGATTTTTGGAGCTTCTCAACCAGAAAATCCGCCTGAGTTTGGTTTTAAAACTCACTACCTAGGTACATTCAGTGATGACCTTTCCCTAGCACTAGTATATTCAGCCGCCGATGTATTTGTCTTGCCTTCAGTTGAAGATAACTTACCAAATACCGTGCTGGAGGCTATAGCCTGTGGGACTCCCTCCGTTGCCTTCAACATTGGCGGTATGCCAGATATGATTGAGCATCAGAAAAATGGCTACTTAGCCCAACCCTATAAAATTGAAGATTTGGCTAAAGGAATTGCCTGGGTGCTAGAGAACGAAGATAGGTATCAGAAGTTGTCCCACCGCGCCCGTGAGAAAGCAGAACAAGATTTTACCCTGGAAATTCAAGCACGCCGTTACTCGTCTCTTTTTAATGAGATTTTGACTGGATGCAAGCCCTGAAAACGTTAGACTTAAGCTATTTGTGAGCTACTTTAAATCATTGGAGGATAGACATTGAATCTTCAGGCATTTCAGCGTTTGGCGAGGAGGTTAGAACCAGCTATAACTGTTCTATTGCTTCTAGCTTTCCTGGGTATCTCTTTGCCTCCTTCCATGAGCCAACTTCTTAAAGCTGCAAGCTACGGAATTCTTGGCATTTTAGTTATTGGGAGCTGGAAACGTTTCATCTATGTTTCTACAAGAGATATCTTGCTACTGCTTTTGCTCGGGGCTTCCTTAACTTCAATTTTATGGTCTGCTGCTCCAGACTATACCCTAAATGAGGTTAAAGCCTTAGTGCGTTCGACAGTATTTGGGGCATACTTAGCGACTCGTTATAGCTTTAAAGAGCAGATACGTTTATGGGCTTGGGTTTTTGGGTTAACCATCTTTCTTAGTTTAATCGTTGGAATTGGTCCAATTGATGTTCCTTGGAGAGGTATCTTTGCTTATAAAAATCATCTGGCTAAAACAGTTACCTTTGCAGCGATACTTTTCCTGACTACTGCTCTCAAGAGAGGGAAGCAAAATTGGTTTGCTTGGTTTGGATTCGGTATTGCCGCAGTTCTTATTTTTCTTTCTCAGAGCAAATCAGCTTATCTAATTTTTGGTGTCTTAGTATGTATGTTTCCTCTTTATAAAGTTGTCATGCAACATTATAAAGTGCGGGTAGTTCTGCTCTCTATTTCGTTATTGTTAGGTGGCAGTGCTATTGTATTATTGTTGGGAAATTTGGAAACTATTCTAGTTGATATTTTAGGAAAGAGCCTAACCTTCAGTGGACGTACAGATATATGGGATTTAATGTTCGATAAAATCAGGGAAAGACCTTGGTTCGGTTATGGTTATGCTGGATTTTGGACTTCCGATGAAGCTTTCTACGTCTTGGACAATTCATGGGCACTAACAGGAGCAGGTGGCGCTAATGCGGGAGTAAGATTTAATGCTCATAATAGTTTTTTGGAAGTACTTTTACAGTTAGGATGGGTAGGCTTATCTTTATATATTGTTAATTTTTTCTTGCTTTTTATAAGGAGCATTCGTCTCTTTAATTCAACTCTAAAGATAGATGAAAAAATAGCCATTTTTTGGATGTTCCAAAGCTTAGTTGCTATATTTTTATTTAGTTGGTCTGATAGTGGTGGTATCTTGGGAGCTGGTTCAATGTGGTCTTTCTATGTAGCAATATCTCTCTCTACGCTTGTTCAGCAGCATCGAATCCGAAAACAATACCACTTGAGTACCGCTATAAAGAAAGTAGCTTAGTGCGATCGCTTTTATATTTATTTTATAAACACCCTCTTAGACTAGACTATTCAGGACTTGATAGTGGTAAAAGAATTAAATACTTAACCGGAAAAACATATTTCACCTATCTGTAAATACCTAAACATCAACTTTTTTATTGATTTAGAGAGATAATGGCAATGAAGATATTGATCGCTGCATACGCCTGTATACCAGATGAAGGGAGGGAAGAAGGAACGGGCTGGAACTACCCGTGGCAGCTTGCTAAGCTAGGACACGAAGTTTGGGTGATGACTCCTGTAGAGAACCTGGTCAAAATTGAACAGGTACTAACATCTCAGCCCCAGGCAAATTTTCATGTCATACCTGTTGCTCATCCGGCTTGGATGACACCCTACAAGCGTTATATCCCCCAAAAATTATGGGGCATTTTGCATTACTTAGCGTGGCAGCAGCGAGCATATGATGCAGCGCAGCAATTAGATCAAGTGTATGGATTTGATGTAGTCCACCATCTGAACATGGGCAGCCTACAAGCTGGTTCATCGCTTTGGCGTCTCAACAAACCCTTTATTTTTGGTCCTTGTGGCGGAGGGCAAGTTGCTCCAGCAGCTTTTAAGAAATACTTCCTCAAAGGGTGGAGTGCAGAAGCTCTGCGTTCTTTGGTTTCTACCCGATTAATCTTTCTAAATCCTCTGTTACGTCGAAATTTTAGTCAGACTGACTTGGTTTTTGCAACTAACCAGGAAACGGCTAAGCTAGCTCGGCAATTGGGTGCTCACCGTGTTGAATTATTGTTGGATCTTGGCTTACCTGAGGACTACTTTCTTCAGGCTCTTCCAACCAGATCATCCTCTCAGGAGCTACAACTGCTTTGGGTTGGTAAGGTAATTCCAAGGAAGGGGTTGCCTCTGACCTTTGAAGCACTCTCGAAGGTCAGCCCTTCGATCCCTTTTAAATTGACCATCTTAGGTCGTGGTTCTTTAGACCATTACATACCTAAATGGATCAAAGAATATGGTTTAGAAGGTAAGGTAGAGTATCGTGGTCATATTCCCTGGACAGAAGTCAAGAAAGCATATTTAGACAGTGATGTTTTTATCTTCAATAGCTTACGCGACTCTTCTGGGGCTCAATTGCTGGAAGCTATGTCGCAAGCACTACCAATGATTACTTTGAACCATCATGGAGCAAGAGATTTTGTGCCTAATGGTGCTGGCATTAAAGTGCCAGTAACAAATCCGAATGAGAGTGTTAGGGCACTAGCTCAAGCTGTCGAGTATATGTATAAAAATCCAGAAGAACGTCGAAAAATGGGCAGAATTGGCTATGAATTCGCCAAGACGCAAACTTGGTCTCTGAAGGTAGAGGAAATTTCTCAATACTATGAAAAAATTCAACTTGAGCAAAATTTGAATAGACCTAAGGATTCTACGCAAACTTCTATGGTCATTTCCAACTGAATAGACATCTCCGAAAAAGAATATAAAAGCCTTGTGCAGTCAGGGCTAATATCTCATTTCCGGAGATGTCTAATATGTAGGATATATGCATTGAATATTTTTTTAAATCAATGTTATTCCTTGAGCTTAGCTTTAAAACACGAAACCAGCACTGTCTATGAAAATTATTTTTCTAACAACGATTCTTCTTAGCAAAAACTGCAACGGAGGTGAAGTAGCATCGCAGTGCTTTATTGATGCTCTCAGGCACAATGGACATAAAGTTTCAGTTGTAGGATATCTCCGAAAAGGGGATACTCTAGAACATAATCCCCAAGACACCTTTGTAGTTGATGAACGATATACGGAAACCAGTAAATCCAAATTTGATGCCTTGATTTGGCTGTTTTTCAGCTTTTTGAAAGGTCTTCCATATTCATCAGCAAAATATTACTCCCATACCTACATTAATTTAGTCAACAAACTACTTGCGACTGAAGATTATGACATTATTATCATTGACCACGCTCAGCTAGGTTGGATAGAACGTTTTATTGACACTAAGATCAAATTGATTTTTATAGCTCATAATGTTGAACATCAGATATACGAAGATAATTTTAAAAAGGTCGGTAATTTATTATCAAAGTTCATTTATCAGCGTGAAGCAGTTTTAATTAGAGTTCTAGAGGAACGTTTATTATGTATAAGTGAACAAGTTTGGACACTTACTGAGCATGATAGTAAATACTTGGATCAACTTGGGAGATTAGGTAAAACTAAAACATTTGCCATTCCACCAAATTTGACAAATTTACAACATAAAGCCATGACTAAGTGCTTCGATATAGGTTTGCTAGGTAGTTGGTCATGGAAGGCGAATATAGAAGCACTGCAATGGTTTCTCGAATCTGTTTATCCTTATTTGCCTACTCACTTATCAATTCATATTGCAGGTAAAGGTGCTGATTGGCTGAGGGGTAAATACCCAAATGTCACCTATCGGGGTGTCGTACCTGATGCTCAAGAGTTTATGGCTCAAGCAAAGGTTGTTGCTATTCCTACTCTTAGTGGAAGTGGCATACAAATTAAAACTTTAGATGCTATTGGTTCAGGTTCTCTAATCGTAGCTACTCCCATAGCTATGCGAGGAATTTCTCACCCACCATCAACAATTACCGTAACTGAAAATCCAGAGAAGTTTGCCCAATATCTTGTTTCAGCAGCTGCATTATCATCGACTGACCACTATTGTGATGACGCAAAAAATTGGTATTGTACTCGACGAGATGAGTTCCTTCAGACTATAGATGATGCAATTCAAGACATATCTACCGGTTTGCCGAAGTCAAAAATCAAAAGTCAAAAGTCAAAAGTATTAATTACTCCACAGATGAATTGAGGGGCTTGTATCCAGTTTATTTTTTGGTCACTTTTTGCAAGTAACTGAGTTGAAGGGATTTATCAAGAGTCAGAATAGGAGCAGCAAAAGATAATGAAGATATCAATTGTTACGCCCATATACAATTCGGTTCATACTATTGAAAAAACGATACAGAGTGTCATCAATCAAAAAATTGAATCTGAATTAGAGTATATTGTGGTTGATGGTGGTTCTAGTGATGGAACTGTCGAAATAATTAATCGTTACTTGGATAAAATCGATATCTTTATTTCGGAAAAAGATCGAGGTGCTTATGATGCTATGAATAAGGGAATTACTCATGCCACGGGTGATATCATAGGTATTATTAATGCTGATGATTGGTATAATAATGGAGCATTAAAAATTGTAGAAACTATCTTTGCAAAAGAAACAGATGCTTCCATAGTTTACTCTCCCATTGATAACTATAGTCATGGTAATTATTTGAATACTTTTATTCCCGGAGAATTGGAGAATCTGGTATTTCAATTTACCCTTAATCATCCTAGCTGTTTTGTCAAAAGCTCAGTCTACGACAGTATAGGTCTGTTTGATTTAAGTTATGCCATTGCTGCTGACTACGACTTCATCTTTCGAGCTTACACATCTGGATATCATTTCCGTTATGTTGATACCCCTCTTGCTTCTTACTCCCTTGATGGAATGAGCGGTCAAAGGAAAAATAGGTTGAGAATGATTCAAGAAGGTTGGCGAGTAGGTTCTAAATTTGTTGAACAAAAAACAGGAAATATAAAAAATAAGCGTCGTTTATTCTACATCAATTTCGTTTTGAGGGAACTAGTGACTTCTCCGATTAAAAATCTTGATCCGTTGATCATTATGAAAATCAAAGCTTATCTCAGGCAAAAATTTGGTATTTTTACCTCAGGTAAGTATGGAACTTGGTAGTAGTTAATTTACAGTGCAATTGATATTCTAATTTGTTCACTTTCATACAGATTTATGTACTATCTAAATAGAGTCAATATCTGCAATATCCAAGTTGATGGATACTCGTTTGATGAGGTTGTAGACCTAATCGCAGATCGTGCAGTTTCAAGAAATGCTCCCCAATATGTTGTAACACCCAATGCACAGCATATTGTGACGTTACAACGTGATGCTCATTTTCGTGAAATCTATCGTAACGCTTTTCTTGCAGTACCGGATGGTGTTCCTCTTTTATGGGCAGCAAAGTTATTTAATACCCCTCTGTCTGGTCGAGTAAATGGAACCGATCTATTCGAGCAGTTATGTAAAATTAGTGCTGAGAGAGGGCTGAAAGTTTTTCTGTTAGGTGGTCGTCCTAGAGCCGCAGATAAAGTCATGCAGGTATTGAAAGCAAGACATCCTAGCCTCAACATTGTTGGTACTTATTGTCCGCCCTACGGATTTGAGTCAGACTCCATAGAGTTACAAAAAATGAACTCTGCTATTGTTGCAGCAGCACCCGATATTCTCTTTGTCGGGTTAGGGGCTCCAAAACAAGAGTATTGGATATATGAGAATTACCTAAAGCTCGGTGTTCCAGTCTCAATTGGCATAGGAGTTAGTTTTGAATTAGTCGCTGGTATGGTAAAAAGAGCACCAAGGATAATGCAGAAAAATGGTCTCGAATGGTTTTTTCGCTTAATTGTAGAACCTAAGCGTTTATGGGAACGTTATTTAATTGGTAACACAACCTTTATATGGCTAGTTATTAGACAAAAATTCAGTTTACTTAAACTGATTTAGTTAACAGAATCTATGCTCCTTGAGCTATTTACATCTATGATAGAAAATCCAGAGAGTCAAGGGGCGATCGCTAAAAAGGTATCCTAGTATCAGAAGCTATCAGCTTGTATAGGCATAAGTTTCAGGAGTTATGGAAAAGCCTAATTCCCTATTCCGCATATCATTTAATTAATAAACTCTATGATGATTAGTATGAATAAAAAAGTACAAATAAAGCTAGTATTACACAAATTACTGCAATTGTTATTTGGTGAAGAGAATGTCCCTTATATGATATTTCTTTTCAAACAAAAGTTTCTGAATAAATTTGACAGAAATGCTTACTATGATTGGTTAACTACCAGAATACTAAAGAGAGCTTTACATGATGATTCAATTTGTGTTGACATAGGCTGTCATAGAGGAGATATATTAAGTTTAATGCTCAAATATTCTCCTAAAGGTAAGTTTTTAGCTTTTGAGCCATTACCTATTTTTTACGAATATTTACTCAATAATTTTCATGTACCTAATGTAAAAATATATGATATTGCATTGAGTGACAAAAAAGGTATTACAAGCTTTAACTATGTTGTTAATAATCCTGCTTATAGTGGTTTACAAAAACGTCAGTATATCAATCTAGATGAAAAAGTAGTTACAATTGATGTAAAAACAGATACTATAGACGATATTATAAGCAATGATGAAAAAATATCATTGATAAAAATTGATGTTGAGGGTGCTGAATTACAAGTTTTAAAAGGAGGACAACATACTATTAAAAGAAATCAACCCATCATAATCTTTGAACATGGTTTAGGAGGTTCTGACTTCTATGGAACTCAGCCTGAAGATATTTATGATTTATTATGTTTAGAATGTGGGTTAAAAATTTCTTTGCTGGATTCTTGGTTAAATGATTATAAATCTCTTAGTCGAGAAGAATTTACAGAGCAGTTCTATAAAGGTCTAAATTACTATTTCATAGCGCATCCTTAATTAACTCGACTTTATCCAAAATTAAGAACTTGGTTATCCTTACAGGGCAAAAACCCTTGTGATTGCTGAGTCCCGGCGGACACGCTCCGCGCTAAGCGTAGCGGGAGCCGTAGGCTTTACGCTGCGGACATACCTTGATTTTTTTACGCCGACTTACTTACTCAGCCAATTTAATAGATTTTTAATCGGGCGGATGAGCGATCGCATCTAAAGCCAAAATTCATGGCTACAATACATAGGAGATGTAAACAGCATCAATTTATTTTTATCGGTTATGAGGAGGAATGAAATGCAGATACAACAAAATGGTATGACAGTTTGGTTCACAGGCTTGAGCGGTGCTGGTAAAACTACCATCTGTCGAGCAGTAGAGCAAAGTCTTCGCTCCCAAGGATATAGAGTTGAGGTTCTCGATGGTGACATAGTGCGTGAGAACCTCACCAAAGGATTAGGCTTTAGTAAAGCAGATAGAGATGAGAACATACGTCGCATTGGATTTGTGGCACATTTACTGACTCGTAATGGTGTAATTGTATTAGTCTCGGCAATTTCTCCATACCGCGAGATTAGAAATGAAGTTCGACATAAGATTGGTAATTTTATTGAAGTTTATGTCAATGCTCCACTCAAAGTTTGTGAAGAAAGGGATGTGAAAGGCTTATATAAAAGAGCTAGAGCTGGAGAAATTAAAAACTTTACTGGGATTGATGATCCTTATGAACCACCAACGCAGCCTGAAGTTGAATGTAGAACAGATAAAGAAAATTTGCAAGAGAGTGTAGATCAAGTTTTAAGTACTATTCAAAAACACTCTCTCGAATCTCAATTCCAACTCATGAATCATGAGGTATATGAAGAAAAAATATAATTGAAATAGGGTTAATCTAATACAGGACTTACGCAATTGTCACAATCGGTGATTGGTGCGCCTCTGTTACAAGCCTGATGACTACGTTCAAATATGATCGCAGGGTCATGCAACGGCAATAATGCGGTCAGAGAATCTACACCGCATTTTGCCTCCCCTACAGAAAAAATATGCCAGTTGCGTAAGTCCTATAATATAAGTTATACCGATTCAATAAATTGCAACACATTCTTCGGTAGAGACGTAGAAATGCTACGTCTCTACATGGATCTATTTGTCGCCTTCTTTTTAGCGATCGCTACAGGCTTAATTTTACGTTTTGATTTTCACGCTGAGTCAAATTTTACACCCAAATAATAAAGAGGAAAGTAAATCAATGTTATCCACGAATAATTTGATTACAGCTCATGGTGGTGAACTTATAGATTGTCGCTTGCACGAACAAGAACGCCTGAACATCTTAGAAAAAGCTCAACATCTTCCTTGCCTGACACTTTCTGCCCGTAACATTGCTGATTTAGAGTGTATTACTACAGGAGTTTACAGCCCTCTAACGGGTTTTGTAGACGAGAATGAATACTACTCTATTGTGAAAGATATGCGTCTTGACTCAGGTCTTGCATGGACTATTCCCGTTACATTGCAAGTCCCTGAGTCTATTGCTTCCCTTTACCAGTTAGATTCAGAAATTGCCTTGACTCATCCCAATGGAGAGATCCTGGCTGTGATGACAATTACTAGTAAATTCAAGCCGGATCGAGAGCTAGAAGCTGAGAAAGTATATCTGACCACCGATGATGCACATCCTGGGGTAAAAGCAATGTATGCAGAGGGGGAAGTTTACCTTGGTGGTCCAGTAAAGCTGATTAACCCCATTCCCTACAATGACTTTCTCCAGCACCGCCTGACTCCAGAAGAAACCAGAAGGGAGTTTGAAAAAAAGTCTTGGAATAGGATTGTTGCTTTTCAGACTCGCAATCCGATCCATCGTGCCCATGAGTATATTACCAAGATAGCTCTAGAACTTGTGGATGGACTATTCATCAATCCTCTGGTGGGTATGACAAAATCTGATGATATCCCTGCTAGTGTGCGGATGCAGTGTTACCTTGCTCTGATGGATAAATACTATCCTCAAAATCGAGTATTATTGAGTGTATTTCCCGCAGCTATGCGCTATGCTGGACCACGGGAAGCCATTATGCATGCGATCGCTCGCCAAAATTATGGCTGCACCCACTTCATTGTTGGACGAGACCACGCCGGAGTTGCTTCCTACTATGGAACCTACGATGCACAGCATATCTTTGATGAGTTTACATCCCAAGAATTGGCGATCGCTCCTTTGAAATTCGATCATGCTTTCTACTGCACTCGTACCCAGTCAATGGCAACAGCTAAAACTAGTCCTAGTAGCCCTTCTGAAAGAATACATTTATCAGGTACTAAGGTACGCGAGATGCTCAAAAATGGTCAGACACCACCTCCAGAATTCTCTCGTCCCGAAGTCGCAGAAATTTTAGTTGACTCAATGAGTCTAGCTAATGCTTAGTGTTATGTTTCATTTGTTATGAAGGGTAACAACTCCCCGACTTCTTGAAGAAGTCGGAGATATAAACACCTGCGATTCTTTAGCTACCTCTAGACATCTACCTTATTGATTTACCATCGTCAGAATCACATTCGATAGCAAAAATACGAGAAAAATAGGAACAATGATTTCTAACCCCATCTCACAACCATTAGTTAATCTCAAACCAGATCTAAGAACAGCCAAAGTTACGACGATACAAAAAGGATTAGCAATTAAATTATTCCGCGTAGCAATACTCGTATTACTAGATGTCATAGCTCTAACCGTAGCATGGAATTTAGCAGTTATATATGGGGCAACAGTAGAATCACCTTGGACGCAAGAATCTTCTTTCTTACTACTAACTATTGCTGTACAAATAGGTGTTATTGCAGCTAGAAAACTATACAAAGCAGGTAGTAATCGTCGTAACTATTTAGATGTTATCAAAGCTGTCTCTCTAGGAGAATGTTTTCTCTTACTTGTCGCTTTTTTATATGCACCACATTACTATGTATCTCGTTCAACTTTCCTTCTGTTTTGGATATTATCGATAGCCTTAATCTGTACCAGCCGCTTGTTATTTGATTGCGCCACTACACTGGTACGTAATAAAGGAGCTATTCGCCACCCTATTGTTTTGATTACCGATCACGAAGACAAAAAGCATCATATTAAATTAATAGAAACAGAGAATTGTTACAATATTCAGAAAATTGCCGATCCTAGCTGTCTAGATTTAGCTAAGAGAGAGACAACATTTAAAGAGCTACGTAAACAGGGAATAGTAGAAGCTTTTGTCTCTTGGAATGCAATTAAGAATCGTCTGTACATCTGTTGGCATTTTCAAAATGCTGGTATTACCTTACGGATACTCCCAAATAAGGAGATTTCTGATCCCAAATCCGTATTGTGGAATATCGGTGAAGTTAACTTCTTAACAATTCCAGCACCAATAATTACAGGAAGTGATTTTTGGATCAAGCGATGTTTGGATATTATTTTTGCAAGTATTTTATTACTGTTATTCTCACCTTTGTATTTATCGATCGCAGTGTTGATTAAGTTAGATTCTCCTGGCTCAATCTTTTTTCAACAAGAACGAATTGGTTTGCATGGTCGGAAGTTCAAGATTTGGAAATTCCGGACAATGGTTGCAAATGCAGAGCAATTGCAAGCAGCTTTAGAAGCCAAGAATGAAATTAAAGATGGTGTGTTGTTTAAGGTTAAGGACGATCCTCGAATCACCCGCATTGGTAAATTTTTGCGCCGTTATAGTTTGGATGAATTGCCACAACTGTTCAATGTTTTGTTGGGTCAAATGAGCCTTGTTGGTCCTCGCCCTTTACCAAAGAGAGATGTCAGTAAATTTACTAAAAAACACTTCATCCGACAAGAAGTTGTACCTGGTATCACAGGATTATGGCAGGTTTCTGGTCGCTCTAATATTGAGAGCTTTGAAGATGCAGTCAAACTGGACATTAACTACATTGAAAATTGGTCACTGTGGCTAGATTTGCAAATTTTACTCAAAACCGTGAAGGTCGTTTTGCAAAAAACAGGTGCTTATTAATTGATGACATAACATCAGTTATTATACTGTTTTAGTTGTGGACTATGAACTTTGTAAGTATGCTCTGTTTTACCGAACACTGCCATTTGTAATTGTTTCAGATGGCCTCAAAAATCAGGTGTAAAGGCTGGGAAAATTTTTATCTTCAAGCCTTTTAAATCCTGATATAACCGAAAACCTGATGAAATCTAGAACTTCAGTACAAACCCACATTCCGCAGGTTAAATTAAAAATCTTGGTATTTTTATAAACCAGTCATAACAAGGCTTTCAGGGATTAAGCTGATATGGCTGAATTTAGCGATACCTTTGGTAAGCTTTGCTAACGCAGCAACAGTAAATAGACAATATAGGAATCCTATTTGATTCTTGAACAAGTTTTGACTTATAAACCTTGTCAAACAGGATTTTTAGTCTCAGTATACGTTCAAAATTCAAGTCGGATTCCTATAGTACCAATAAGCCATAATTTGGTGTTTGTGTAACGGACTCCTTAGGGCATTGCTGATCGAATGCATTCAACCCTAATTCCCAGAAAGCTTATCATACAGGCATTTGAAAAATATTGAGAAGTTTTCCTCTACGTGGGGAATGTGGGGTTAGGGATAGGTTTGATGTTAAGTGCTATTTCGGCAATTGCTTTTAGCAAACACGATGAATGGATTATTTGATAATTTATGACTACGATAAGTATTTTTGTAATTAGTATAATAATTGCCGTTCTTTTCTTGTGGGCAATAAAAATTAAAGCAAAAAACTGGGTGTTTTTGTTACTTGGAGTGTTGCCATTAATTTTAATCTATTTGTCTAATCCTTACAATAAAATTGTTTCCGCTCATAGTTTTTGGCAAATAAGTATTGTTTACGAAATTATGAATGGACATATACCACCAAAAAATCCGCTTTTGGCTGGAGAGTTCCTGCCTTACCAGTGGTTTTATCATGCACTTGTAGCTGGTATAAGCTATGCATTTCGTGTACCTCCGACAATTGTTTTTGCTCTAGGTAACGGATTTGCCCTATTACTAACCATAATTCTAGTTTTTAAAATATCTAAATTTTTATATGAAGATCGAATTTCCAATATATTCGCGGTACTATTATCAATTTTCGGCATCACTTTTTTAATTGGAGGTCTAATAGCTAAAATAGTAGAGAAATTTCTTCCATACCATGCTACAAGTAACCTGAATTTTTACCAGGTACGTCATCATGGACATCCGATTTTTGCAAAGTTTGCCTATATAAACAGTACACATTTTGGTGTACTATTTTTTGCATTATTCTTGTATTCTATCTTGCACATATTTTCAAAGTCAGATAACGTCAAACCCTATTACATGACTCTGGCGATCTCTGTTTTGGGTGCAGGCTATTTTTATCCGATTCATTTCTTAGGCGTGCTTGCTTGTTGCTTTTCCTGTTGCCTAGTTATGTACTTGTTACATAAAAAATCCATTCTACCAAAAATTATCGCTATTTTGTCATGTGTGTTCGTTGGTGCAGTGCTGGTGAGTCCATACTTGTATCAGATTCGTTCAGCTAAGGGCGAAGCTAAATCAATAATGATATCTAGTAATTTTCTTCACTTACTAACATACAGTTTTGACTACCTTTTGGTTGCATCCCCTATCTTAGTAGTTCTATTTTGGAGACGCAAGGTTTTGTTAAATTTACTGCGTACCAAGACTGACTTTACACTTATATTAATGACTGTTGTTGTTACAACTGCATTGATGTATATCTTTATAGATTTCACTGCTCATTTAACTCAATATAAATTTCAAATGTTGAGCTTTTTGGCACTTGGAATTATTGCTAGTGGATGTTTACAAGATATTTACTCGAACAAAAAACGAATAATTTGCGTTCTTTTAGTAGCCAGTTTTCTATTTCCATTTAGTTCTTATATGTTTTACAGACTGAAACCTGTAGTCAGTGGCTGGAAGTACGATTCCAGATATGTTTTTGAAGACGGAATATACTTGCGCCATAAGAATCCCAAGGAAGATGCCTTTTACAAATGGGTTCGCAGTCAGACTCAGCGCGATGCAGTCTTTATTGATTCACAACTTTCAACTATCTCCTTTTTAGGGCAGAGGCGATTATATGTAGGTTTAGAAGATAACCCTCTATGGTACGCAGGTCAATGGGGGCTGATTAATTTTCTTGGACATTCACCTGAGATAGTAAACGCAAGAGAGAAGGTTGTTGATGCAATCTACTCAGATGCTGATACTAAAATCAGTGAGGGTATACTCTCAGAACTAAATAGAGCGAGCAGCATTGGTGATGTATATATTGTTGCTAGAAATGCAGTAACTGATAACAAGTTTTTAGATGATAAGCATTTCGTCAAAGTCTTTGAGAATAAGAAGGCAAAGGTGTATAAATTAGCTAAATGAAGATGATGAATACGATCTCATCCCCAGTCAAATCAATAACCATTCAGTCAGAAATTGAACTACTTTTTTGCTGCGCTGGCACTTCCATAGACGACAAAACGGTTGAACGCATTCAAGTTTTACTGCAAGAAGACATCAATTGGTCTTATTTGGTAGATATGGCTGCTTGTCATGGAGTTATACCCCTTCTCTACCAGAACTTGAATAACATATCCCCAAAAACTATTCCTCAAACTGTCTTGTCTCAGTTGCAGACAATTTTTCACACCAATACTGCCCAAAACTTATTCCTGAGCCACGAACTACTCAAACTCTTGAATTTATTTGAGGCTAATGGTATTTCAGCTATCCCCTTCAAAGGACCAATCCTTGCTGCCCAAGCCTACGGTAATCTATCACTACGAACATACTGCGATTTAGATATCCTGGTGCGCGAGGAAGACTTTCTCAAAGCTAAAGACTTATTAAAGTCTCAAGGATATCACTCTACAGGTTGGTGGTTTTTGACAGAAGCCCAAGAAGTTGCTGTCAGGAAGGACTGGGGTGAGTATCCACTGACACGCAATGACAATATGGTACATATAGACCTACACAGTAGACTTATTGCGGGATACTTATTTACTTTATCTGCTGATTTAAATTATTTCTGGGAGCATTTGCAACCAGTATCTCTACTTGGCAAGACAGTACTCAGTTTTCGACCAGAAGATTTACTCCTCTACCTGTGTATTCATGGAACTAAGAGCTTTTGGGAAAAGTTGGGATGGATATGTGATATTGCTGAACTGCTGCAAAAAGAGGATATACATTGGGAAGAATTACTTCCACAAGCAAAAACACTGGGTGTTGAGCGGATGCTTTTACTGGGCTGCTTTTTAGCCAGCGATATTCTGGGAACAAATTTACCAGAATCAGTCCATACAAAAATTGATGCCGATGCACAAATTCCAGCCTTGGCGATACAAGTAAATCAACGCATTCGAGGTGAAACTAAATATCCATCTCAAAGAGAATATACCCTTAAAAGTTTTACCTTCCATTTCCAGGCTATGGAACGCCTGGAAGATAAGTTTAAATATAGTCTCAAATGTCTAATTACTTACACTTTTCGCCCAATCAAGAGGTTATTTAAACCAACTGCAAAAGATCGAGATTTTTTCCTCTTACCTCGTTCTGTTTATTTTCTCTATTATTTCCTCCGACCAATTAGATTATTAGTGCAAAATAGAGCTAGAAATATTTAATTTTAGCCCACCAATATTTTAATTGAGTAATATTATCTGGCTGTAATTTATTGTAATCTTAATCCTTTTATAAAGAAACTGTGATCGCAGACACAAGACAGTAAATTCACGATATATTTATGTAAATGTTATTACTAGTTAAAAGAAATGTTAACAAACAAAGCAGTGGTTGTAGTCGCTAAAAAACAAATATCATCTGATTTAGCAGGGGAAGCGGTTATTCTACAACTGAGTACTGGAATATACTATGGTCTTAATCCGGTAGGTGCTAGTATCTGGAATTTGATTCAACAATCTAAGACTGTAGAAGAAATCAAAAATGCCATTTTAGAAGAATATGAAGTTGAGTCTGAACAGTGCGAAAGTGATGTATTAGCATTACTTCAGGAGCTAGAAGCTAAAGGATTGATCGAGGTTAAAAATGAAATGGTTGTATAAGTTTTTTCGACTAGAAAAGAGCGATCGCCTACTTCTAATTAACACCTTTTTATTACTCCTTTCGATCAGATTCGGTTTATGGCTACTACCATTTAAAAGCTTACGTCAACTACTAAGTAAAGTTAGCCAGCCCTTAAATCCAAGTCAAAATTTTTATAAAAAAGACTTGAATAAAATCATTAGGGCTGTAAATGTAAGTAGTCGGTATATGCCAGGTGGGGCAAAGTGCCTAGCGCGTGCTTTAACTACACAGATACTTATGAATCGGTATGGCTATTTCCCTGAACTCCGAATTGGTGTAGCCAAGGGAGAAGAAGGAAAGTTAGAGGCACATGCTTGGATTGAGTATCAAGGAAAAGTGGTAATAGGTAATCTTCAAGACCTTTCCCGCTTTACTCCCATGCCTTCTTTCGCAGAGATATAGATTATGAGTGGAATTGTTGGTATCTATAATCTTGATGGTCGTCCAGTCGAGTCTGAACAGCTAGGGTCCATGGTAGATATTTTAGCTCACCGAGGTCCTGATGGAGCTGATGTTTGGTGTTCTAAGTCTATAGGTTTAGGGCATCGGATGTTATGGACTACACCAGAATCTTTACTAGAAAAGTTGCCTTTAGTAAGTCAGACTGGTGATTTAGTAATCACAGCAGATGCTCGTATAGATAATCGAGATGAGTTGATCTCTGCCCTAGAATTAAATGATCGTCCAGCAGAGAAAATTACAGATAGTCAATTGATATTGGCAGCATATGAAAAATGGGGAGAACAGTGTCCAGATAAGTTATTAGGTGATTTTGCCTTTGCAATTTGGGATGCTCATAAACAGCAATTATTCTGTGCCAGAGACCATTTTGGAGTTAAGCCTTTTTACTACTATCAGTCTGAACAGACTTTTGCTTTTGCCACTGAAATTAAAGCCCTAATGTGCTTACCTGAAGTTCCGCAGCGGCTTCATGAAACAAGAGTGGCAGAACATTTAGCATCAGCAATTAGCGATGCGACAATAACTTTCTACCGAGATATCCAACGTCTTCCGTCTGCACATAGTATGACGGTCAATCGTGAAGGTAAATTTTTGAAATCTTATTGGTCTCTTGACCCCACTCGCGAGCTACAATTAGGCTCAAATGAAGAGTATGCGGAAGCTTTTCGGAAGATTTTTACTGAAGCTGTGCGATGCCGAATGCGTAGTGCTTTTCCTGTTGGTTCTATGTTAAGCGGGGGACTAGACTCTTCTTCCATCACCTGCGTAGCAAGACAATTAGCCTTAGAAAATAACCAGTGTAATTTACACACATTTTCAAACATTAATGAACAGGTGACTGAGTGTGATGAAAGCTTTTACCAAGATGTAGTCTTAAACCAAGGTAATCTTGAAACTCACCGGTTAAATATTAACCAAATCAGTCCCTTAGTCGATCTCAATCGCGTTCTTTGGCATCAGGATGAAGTTCAGGGACTGGGTAATTTGTATGCTACTTGGTGTCAGTATAAATCTGCCCAAGAGCAAGGAGTTCGTGTCTTACTAGATGGATATGATGGCGACAGCACCGTATCTCATGGCACAGGGTACTTAATTGAACTAGCGTGCGCCGGACGCTGGCTTACCCTTGCTTCAGAGGTCAGAGCATGGACAAAACATTTGGGTCAGCCATGGTTAGAGCCTTTCTGGGCTTGGGTACAAATATACGGAATTAATCCCCTCATATCCAGATTTTTGATACTCAGAGTACTTCGACGAATTTATTTAGGGCTGCTTCGACGAGTACTGCGAAAACCTCAGCCTTCTGTTAAGCGATCGGCATGGAGTAGTATCCTAAATCCCAGCTTTATCGAACGTCATGGTTTATTAGAACGTAAAAAAACCGTATCTGTTCAGCCAAAAACTGAAAGGGAAAAGCACTACCGTAATTTAACAGATCCGGCAATCCAAAACACACTTGAGAAACTTAACAGTGCTGCTGGAGCATTCTCAGTGGAACTTAGATTTCCCTTCTGGGATAAGCGATTAGTAGAATTTTGTCTATCTCTACCCCCAGAACAGAAACGAAATCAAGGCTGGGGGCGAATGGTAATGCGTCGTGCCATGGAGGGCATTCTCCCTCAAGAAGTACAATGGCGCGGCAGTAAAACTGACCATAGATTAAGTTTGGATCGCGGGCTGTTATTGTTTGAGCGAGAACGCTTAGATGAGCTAATTCTCAACAATCCAGAGCAGATTAAGACATACGTCGATATAAACGCTTTACAGGAGGCATACCACCGATTTGTATCTGGAGAAGCACTAGAAAACGAAACGGTAATTATTTGGAACGTTTTGTCATTGAGTATGTGGCTACAAATTACCGGTATTAAAGCATCCGACGATTCCCTGCAAGCTAAAGAAGAATATATAACAAGTCAAGTGAATTGAAATTGTTATTAATACTGCTTACGAAGGTCGCTCGTTGTTCAATTTGTATAACCGAAACTGAAATAAAACAGGAAAACAGAAAACCCTCTCAAGTGTGCAAATTGAATACGCAACGGCTTCTCATAAGCCGTACCAAACCAAACTAAATGGAGACAAAAACCATGAACAAAAAGAGCTATGTAAAACCCCAACTGATAGTCCATGGAGATATTGAGGAGATTACTCTACAAGGTAATCAACAAAACTCAGATTCACCAAGTGGAACCGTGAACGATAACAGTGCTTTTCCTTTTATCAGTAGTTAATTAGGATTTTTGTATAGGACTAGTATTTGATTTTGAAAAACCAAATTAGGTAAGAGCTTACCGTATAAAGGTTTCTTTCTCAGTATAGGTGGCAAGAATCAAGTATGATTCCTATATAAGTCAGGAAAAAAGTTCAAGGGTAAATATTTTTTATCCTTAAACTTTTCCTTGACTTGAAAAACATATGTAATATAAGCAATGAAAGTTTAGAAACAATGTCATATTCTTCGTATTAGCTATGAATAATTTAATACTTTATCGATCAAAAATTTGTTTTTTTGATAATACTTTTATGCGCTGATTATGTTAGGCGTAATCATAGCATTGCGACTGAAAAAAAGTATTGTTTATAAATTTTATCCTATTTATTGTCAAACAAAATGTACTTTTATAATGCTTACGGTTTAGTTATTCAATCTGTCATACCTCTACCAGAACTTGTAACTTCTGTTGAGAAAAACGCAGATTTAGTTATCCAGCGAGGAGAAATCGAACGTTCTCAAGCAGAAACAGACATGGGAATATATCGCTTTCATGTGAGTGGAGAAGAAGTATATTTTGCTTGGGATCAGAAGGTCACATTTTTGGTACGTAATGGTAAGGAAATTATCTTTGAGACATTTCCAGGGATGGAAGAGGAATTGATTCGTTTTCCTATTTTAGGGATGCTTTTAGCCGTATTACTTCATCAACGAGGGTTTCTGGTGATGCATGCCAGTACTGTTGAAATTAATGGCGCAGCTGTCTCTTTCCTCGGCAAGAAGGGAATGGGTAAATCAACAATGGCAGCAACTTTATATAGTCGGGGACATAGACTGATAGCAGATGATGTAATTGCTATAGATATTAAAAATACTACAAATACTCCCATAGTTTTTCCTGGGTTCCCACAGTTTAAGTTATGGCCAGAAGCTGCTGTTGCTGCTTTGGGCAAAGATCCCGATAAATTGCCTCGTCTTGTTTATGGGTATGAGAAGCGTACCTGTTCTGCTTCAGATAATTTTGTTCTAGAACCCCTACCACTTAAATGCCTTTACATACTTACTGAAGGTTCAATTCCTAAAATTCAACCCGTTGAGTCCCAACAAAAAATAGTTAACTTAATTGCCAATTCTCACATTGCTCGAATTGCTAACCCACTAGTCCAAGGTGTAGGAGGAATAACACTTTTTAAACAATTTACCAACCTCATGAATAGTGTACCCATAAATTATCTTGAGCGACCTCGTTCTCTGGCATTGTTAACTGAAGTAGCCCGATTGCTGGAAGAAGATTTAGCTTGCCACATTTAATTCTATAATCTTTAGGTCATTACGATAATTACAGAGCTGTTAATTTAAAACACTGTATATAACATATTGTAATAATGCAAGCAGGCAAAACTATTAAACAAAAAATCCAACAAACCTCACGCCTGTTACCTGCACTACGGCTAGTATGGCAAAGTAGCCCCCGGTGGACTATGGCTCGTGTAGTCTTGCTCACCATCCAAGGCATTTTACCCGTTATCTCCATCTACCTCACAAAACTAATTATCGATGCAGTCGCTGCCAACCTCACCAATGCTGATAAAGCAGCAGCCTTTTATCAAGTATTATTTTTAATTGCCATAGCGGGTTTTATCACTGTAATAAATGCCCTTTGCAACTCCTTGACAGAGCTAGTTACTACTGCCCATTCTCAAAGGGTAACAGACTATATGCAGGGTATTATCAACACCAAATCAGTGGCAGCTGACCTAGAATATTATGAAAATGCTCGCTACTATGATGCTCTGCAACGTGCCCAGCAAGAAGCGCCCTATCGACCTCCCCAAATCCTCAATCGTTTAGCACAAGTTGGTCAAAATGCAGTTTCCTTAATAGCAATGATTGGCTTACTACTATCACTGCATTGGGGAATTATCGGTATCTTGTTTGTTGGTGCTTTGCCTGCAATGGTAGTGCGGGTAAAATATAGCCGTATCATGTATGATTGGCAGCGCAAATGGACACCACCACAACGACAAGCAATGTATTTGGGTTGGATGCTAACGTCAGACCAATTTGCCAAGGAAATTCGCTTGTTTGATTTGGGTGAGTTATTCAGCCAATGGTATCTTCGTATTCGACGGCAGATATATAAAGAAAGTCTTGCCATTTTTACCAAACGTTCTTTAGCTAACTTTGCTGCAGAAGCTACAGCAGGAATTTTAATCTTTGGTGTTTATGCCTTCATTGTCTATCAAGCGATTCATGGCATTCTTCGGTTAGGGGATTTAGTCCTTTACCACCAAGCTTTACAACGGGGACAAAACAATATCAAAGGTTTGTTGACTAGTGCATCTTCCCTATATGAAGACAATTTATTTTTAGCTAATCTCTACGAATTTCTCGACCTGAAACCAAAGTTGCTCGATCCCTCAAATCCTCTACCTGTGCCCAAACCTATGGATAGGGGTATTGTTTTCGATCGCGTCAGTTTTCAATACTCTACCACCACTCGTCAAGCACTGAAGGATATTAACCTCAAAATTAAACCAGGGGAGGTGGTGGCTTTAGTTGGGGAAAATGGCTCAGGTAAAACCACTCTAATTAAGCTTTTATGTCGATTATATGACCCAACTGCGGGTAAAATTGCGATTGATGGAATTGACCTGCGGAACTTTAAAATTGCTGAATTACGTCGAGAAATTAGTGTAATTTTTCAGGATTATGCGAAGTATAATTTTACAGCACAAGAAAATATTTGGTTAGGCAATACTGAGCTAGCTCCGGAGGCTGAAGCCATATTTAGTGCGGCTCGTAGCTCTGGTGCTGATGACGTGATTACTAAGTTACCTCAGGGATATCAGACAATTTTAGGTAAATTATTTGACCAAGGAGAAGAACTGAGTATTGGTCAGTGGCAAAAAATCGCTTTGGCAAGGGCATTTTTGCGGGACTCCCAGGTAATAGTTCTGGATGAACCTACTAGTGCTATGGACCCGAAGGCAGAATATGAGGTGTTTGAACAGTTTCGTCAACTAATTAAACACCAAGCTGCTATTTTAATTAGTCATCGTTTATCTACAGTAAAAATGGCCGATCGCATTTATGTCATGGATAATGGCTCTATTACCGAAAGTGGTTCCCATGAGGAGTTGATGCAATTAGGTGGTCTCTATGCCAATTTGTTTGAAACCCAAGCTCAAAATTATCGTTAATAACGAATACCTCGCCCTTTAAGGGCGGGGTTTATCCCTATAACTAGCAATTGGAGTTTAGACTGGTTAGGAAACTTCAGTAATAATTTACCACGTTAATAGGAATGCAACCATATGTCTATTGCTCTTACCCTAATAGTGACCGTACTGGCTCTAGTTTGCTTTGTTGGGGAATGGGTATCATCAGACATAGTTGCCATGATGGTATTGGTGTTGTTGGCAGTATTAGGTTTAGTCACACCAGAAGAAAGTATTTCTGGCTTCAGTAACCCAGCAACCATCACTGTCATGGCAATGTTTATCCTCAGTGCAGGGATTACCCGCACAGGATCGCTACAAATCATCAACCAGTGGTTATTTCAATGGGGAGGAAGACATCCTACCAGACAAATTCTGACCCTAGGCTTAATCGCTGGTCCTATTACTGGCTTAATTAACAATACTGCTGTGTTGGCAGTCTTTTTACCAATAGTTGAGAATTGGTGTGCTAAACAAAAAATCTCCGTATCATTACTGTTATTACCATTGTCATACATCACTATTCTAGGTGGGATGACTACTGTTCTGGGTACTTCAACTAATGTTTTAGCTAGTGGTCTATCTGAGAAATTAGGATATGGAGCATTTGGTTTATTTCAATTTACACCACTAGGAATAATAACCTTTATCCTTGGCTTGTGCTACTTGTCAATCATTGCGCCCCATTTGTTAGAACAACGCCAGCCATTAAGTAATGATATTGTTAGTTACGAATATAACCTCAAGGACTACATCAGCGAAATTGTTATTCCCCCACGCTCTTCTTTAGTAGGACAAACCCTAAATAGTAGTCGTCTGCAACGCCAGTTTGATGTGGACGTATTGGAAATGATTTGCGGTGGGGTACATTTTTCCCAACCCCTAGGGGATAAACAATTACAAGCAGGTTGTATTCTCTTGGTTAGGGGTGGAAGGGAAGATTTATTGCAAATCAAAAATCAACAAGGAATTGAAATTTTACCAGAAGTCAAATTTCGCCATCACTCCCTAACGGCAGAATTGAGTTCTCATCAAGAAGGAATCGCTGAGGTCTTAATTCCCCCAGAATCCAACTTAATTGGTTCTACTCTCAAAGAACTACGTTTCCGACAGCGATATAATGTTAATGTTTTGGCAATCCGTCGGGGTCAAGAACTGACCCGCTCCCGCTTGGGAAAGACTCCCCTATGTTTTGGCGATGTATTGCTGGTTAGCGGTCCCCAACAAAGTTTATTAGGATTACAAACCAGTAAAAATGTACTGTTGATTATGCAGCGAGAGATGGAAAATCCTCGTCATTCCAAGGCTGGTATTGCCATTGCGATCGCTGCTGGTGTGGTTATTCTATCTGCGTTTCAAGTCCTACCTATTCTCGTCAGTTCTTTGATGGGTGTGGTTTTGATGGTAGTTACAGGCTGTCTTAAACCCAGAGAAATTTATGATGCGGTGCGCTGGGAGATTATTTTTCTCCTGGCTGGGTTAATCCCTCTGGGAATCGCCATGAATAATTCTGGTGCAACTCAATTACTAGCTGAATATCTGGTGCGGATAGGGGGAAATTTTTCAGGTTATTGGTTGCTGACTTTTTTCTTTGCGATCGCTTCTTTGATGACAGAAGTTCTTTCCAATAGTGCGGCGGTGATTTTGCTGTTACCCATAGCAGTACAAGTGGCAGAAAATCTTCACCTTAATCCTTTGGCATTTATGTTATCAGTCTCTTTTGCAGCTTCTTGTAGTTTTATGACTCCCATAGGATATCAAACCAATACTATGGTCTATGGTGCTGGCGGTTATAAGTTTCTGGATTTCTTTCGAGTAGGCGCTCCTTTAAGTATGTTGATGGCTATGGTGATTCCTCCTTTAATTATTATCTTCTATGGTCTTTAAGTAATGAACGGTTGGGGGGGTTTGAAAATATGCCCCGTCAGGAGTATATCAAACCGTAAAAATCGTATCTTGATTGCTGCTAAACGTATTCGCGGATTGGTGAGCGACAACCGCTAGTAAGTCATTATCAAGGAAAATTTGTCCGCCCTCTTCACTATTGGCAAAGGTAAGATTATCCAAGCTACTTACTTCCAACTTGGTTGCACCCAATTGGAAATTGTAAATTGTGTCGAAGCCTTCACCAGTTTCTAACACGATGGTAGTTTCTACACCACTGAGGAAAACACTATCAAATCCAGAACCAGAGTTGATTAAATCAGCGCCACCGTTACCATAAATATTATCATCACCGCTACCACCGTCAATTAGCTCGGCATCACCACTACCATAGATATTATCGTTACCTGCACCACCAATTAAGGTGTCCATTCCACCGTTACCATAGATGTGATCGTTACCTCCACCACCGTCAACTAGCTCGGCATCACCACTACCATAGATATTATCATCCAGAACACCTTCATTATCATCTAAAGTATCTGTTTCGATTGTGGCAATTGCACTATATTCTGACTGATTATTTTCAAAACTTGCTCCTGACAACCCAGATAAATTCAAGGCGAAAATTTCTGCTGACTCTAATTGTGTATCTGCGACTATTTCTACTTCCACAGTCGCCGTAGTTTCACCCTTGGCAATTAGGACTTGTCCCGATGTGGCAATATAGTCTTCATCAGCAATGGCACTTCCATTTAAAGTACTGTATGTAAACTCTACGTCTGTTGATGAAGGGGATGATAAGTTAAATATAAACTGAGCAGTTGTGTTGGATGAATTACCCTCATCAATAGTAATATTCGAGGCTGTAAGAATAGGTACGGGTTGTAAGAAGTCAGTACCGATTCTAGTGTCGGAGAATTGAATAAACTCGACGTTGGTTAAAGTATCTATGTTGTCAACAGTGATTACCTGCCCTACTTTCTGAATGGAACTGTCTGGAAAAGACTTGTTCCCATAAACTACGGTATCGATACCATCACCACCATCAATCCGGTTTTGTCCATTTCCACTAATAATAGTGTCGTTTCCATCGTTACCGAAGACAATATCATCACCACTACCGCTATCAAGAATATTGTCAAGGTCGTTACCAACCACTTTATCGTTGCCAGCACCAGAATTACTTCCTAAATCAATTGCACCCAAGCGAATAGTATCGTCCCCAGCAGTCCCATCAACAATATTATCGAAAGGATTATCTCCTGTAGTTGCTTGTAAACCACTGGCAATGGTGAAATCTACGGTAGATGTGGGAGTTCCATCGGTAAAAAATATTTCAGCAGTAATCAAGTTTTCCGCACCCAAACTGACATCTAAGTTTTCCACAGAACCTGCAAAACTTAATCCCAAAGAATCTTCAATTAGTTGGCTTGATTGAATTGTTTCTACAACCGTACCGTCTAAAAGAAGATTGATTTTAGCAATATTATCAGCAGAGAATTCTGAGTTATCGAATTCTGCTGTTAAATCTGAGGGATTAGATAAGGCAAGGGCATTATTGGAATCAACTATGTTTAACTGGGCAATATCAGCCCCATAACCAATACCATAAGCTTGAACGTCTGCTAGTGACTGAAGTGCAGAAGCACTAGAACTAAAGTTATCGCTCGATTGGCCGTCAGAAAGAAAATAAGCGATATTTGTTCCGCCATCTGGGAGTCCCGAAAAGAATTCATATGCT
>JASJDS010000175.1 GCA_030065055.1 Calothrix sp. MO_192.B10 | reverse complement strand
CTGGCACAAGAGCGAAAGAATTAATAGAACTTGCCAGACAACAGGTAGATAATGAAGTTACTCAAAAAGAAATTTTAGAATTAATAGAGACGATTATTGTTTACAAATTTCCCCAAAAAAGCCGGGAGGAGATAGAACAAATGTTGGGATTAACTGAATTAAAGCAAACTAAGGTTTATCAAGAAGCCAAGTCAGAAGGGAAGATAGAAGGGAAGATAGAAGGGAAGATAGAAGGGAAAATAGAAGGGAAGTTAGAAACTATTCCCTTTATGCTTAGTTTGGGTGCAACTGTAGAACAGATAGCTGAAGCTTTGGATTTAGATATTAAATTGGTGCAACAGGTAGCTCAAACTAGCCAATCAGCTTCAGAAACAAGGAGCGAATCAGAGCAAAGCAGTTAATAATTATGCTTTAACCTTTTCCCCAAAAAAGCCGGAAGGAGATAGAACAAATGTTGGGATTAACTGAATTAAAGCAAACTAAGGTTTATCAAGAAGCTAAGTCAGAAGGAAAGATAGAAGGGAAAATAGAAGGGAAGTTAGAAACTATTCCCTTTATGCTTAGTTTGGGTGCAACTGTAGAACAGATAGCTGAAGCTTTGGATTTGGATATTAAGTTAGTGCAACAGGTAGCTCAAACTAGCCAATCAACTCCAGAAACAAGGGACAAATCATAGCAAAAGATGTTTTCTGAGTTTCAAGCCCCTAGATTCATTGATGGGGTAATAATTCTAAATTCTTCATTCTAAATTCTAAATTCTAAATTCCCCTTGACTGAGCAAAAAATTTATTCCAAGGAATAATGGCAGGGGCATCATGACAAACAATATCAATCATGGTACGTAATAAAGGTAGGGCGATATCATCCAAATCACCTTTGTGGATCATATTTTCTACGGTTTCCCCAATTGCTAAAGCTAAGGAAGCACCCTCAACAGTATCATTTGGCATATGTTCGGCTTTTGCTTGACTGTAGGGTATACCTAATCCCAATAAACGTCCCATCCGGCTGTTACGTCCACCTTGACAGGTAACATACAAATCACCGGAAGCGGGAAGACTGTAAACGCTTTCGGGTTTGCCTCCCATCTTATCTACTAAGTAGGCTGTCTCCCACATTCCTTGAGCAAAGATAGCCGCAGCCAAATTGTGCATTTCTGCATTATTAACAACTTTATTTGCTTTTTCCAAAAAGCCAATCACTAAGCCGACAGCAAGGGCATAGACATTTTTCATTGCCACACACACCTCAATGCCTAGAATATCCGTACTTGTCCAAATATGATAGTAAGGAGTACGGGCTAAATCAGCCAGTTGTTCTAGCAAATTTTGATTTGTACTGGTAAACATCACACAAGTGTGACGGCGGGCAGCTAATTCTTGGGCAATAGAAGGGCCACCAATTGCAGCAATTTGTATGCGATCGCTGATAGTATGTGGTAAATTAGCACGAATAACGTCGGGCAATATTGATAGTTTTTCCCCATCACCCACCAATCCCTTGGTGACAGCCAAAATGGGAATATCTGCTGATAATACGGGACTAAGGGCTTGGGCTGCCCATTCTATACCATGAGAATTAACGCCAATCACAACCAAGTCTATACCTTTTATAGCTTCACTCAATTGGTCATAGGTATAAGCTGTAACAGTTTCTCCTACCTGGACACCCAAACGGGGATGGGGATAACCTGCTTGTAATTTAGCAATAATATCACCGTCTAGGTGGGTACCAACTAAATTAACAATATGTCCGTTATCTGTGAAAGGGACACTTAAGGCGGTTCCCATTACCCCAGCACCCAAAATTAAAATTTTCACCATTTTGCCTCTAATCCCTCACTAATTTTTTCAACTTGAGTTAAATCAGCCAATCGCTGCATTAATGGCTGCAAGGTAGGAAATAATGGTTTGTAGACTTCAGTGTACAGTTTTTCATAAATAGCTTGGGTTTGGGAATTAGGTGTAAAACGTGACCCTGTACCCGTCATTGATGCAGCAGCAATATTAATGTCAGCATACCACCCCACTGCCACCGCTGCGAGAATACCCGCTCCCAAACAAGTGGCTTCGGTAGTTTGAGAACGCACCACTGGCACACCGGTAATATCAGCCACAATTTGGCACCAAAGATTGCTGCGACTGCCACCACCCATAACTACATACTCACTGAACCTTTGCTTCATGGCTGCCATTACCCCATCCCCTACCAGCCTTTGTTCAAAAGCAATCCCTTCTAAAATTGCCCGATAAAGATGTTCCCGCCCGTGTGTTCCTGTCCAGCCGATAGTAATACCAGAGGCGCTAGCATCCCAATAGGGATTCATGACATGATTCCAGTAAGGCACTAACATTAATCCATCTGCCCCTGGAGGTAGTTTTGCCGCCGCCGTTTCTAGAATTTCTTCCGGACTCAGGTTCAAATTAGAACCGCACAAGTCCTGAGCAAATTTTTCAACAAACCAATTAATGGTGAATACACCGCCCAATAGCACAGTTTCCAGAAAATAAGATTGAGTTATGGGGGCATACATAGTACGGAAGGCTGGATTTACCAGATAATCGCTGCTGATGATGCCACTGACAATGGCTGTGCCTAAATTGAGATAGGCGCGGTTATTGCCAACAGCATTGGCACCCAAACCTGCACACTGACCATCTCCAGCACCAGCAATTACGGGTAAACCCTGAGGTAATCCTGTCGCCGTTGCTGCGCTTTGATTCACATAGCCAATGATGGAACCTGGTGGTACTAACTCGGCAAATTGTCCTGTTTTTAGCCCTAAACCAGTGAGTAAATCATCTGCCCAACTATTAGCCTGCATATTCATGACCCCCATAGGGTCAGCAGAAGCTAAACTAGTGCGAAAATTATTGGTTAAATGGTATACCAGATAGCCATGAACATCTAAAAATTTGTAAGTACGAGCAACAGTTTCCGGTTCATTCTCAGCCAGCCAAATAATTTTGGGTAGAGAAGGAGTCATGGAATTTGGTTTACCCGTCAGCTGGTTAATTTCTTCTGCGCCAATTTTCTCTGCTAAAAAACTCACTTGCTTACGGCTGCGTTTATCCATCCAGACAATGGCATTGTGAACTGGCTTACCTTCACTGTCTACGGCTACAAAAGTTTCCCGTTGATGGGTAATGCAAATAGCCTCCACCTGCTTTTTATCTATCTGAGCCAGCAATTGCTTGATAGCATTACAAGTACTGTGCCACCATTGGCTTGCATCCTGCTCATACCAATTTGCTTGTGGTTGTAATAGGGGATAAGTTGCCCGTCCTTCGGCTATAGCTTTTCCTTCTTGGTTCCAAGCGATCGCTTTACACCCAGTTGTACTACAATCAATTCCTATAACCATTGACATACTCCCCTTGTTGAAACGAAGGGGATTCAAAAATGTTGTTCCGTAGCAGGGTAAACCCGTGCTACTCCACATTTTCTTCCTGTCTCTTAGGCTCTTAACTAGACAAATAACCTATGTTTTTTGCCCCCGCCAGACCGCCTCCACAGGCATTTTGTTTAGCATTCAGGAAGTGCCCCTCCCCAAACGGGTCTAAATTCTTGTATGAACAATTGCTCTACCCTTTTTAGGCTCCCAGAGTGCAGGTCGCGTCACCCTTCGGGTTCGTCAGTCGCTTTATGCCGGGGAACCCGTCCACCGCGCTGACTCACCGTTACTGATTTTAGTGGTGATATTTGTCTCGACGATCCATGATGGGGCTGAGTTGCCCGGTAATAGTAATGGCGCTTTACCGCCAGTGTCATTATACCAGAAAACTTGGGGATAAATCCCCTTGAGTCGCGTTTCATCCACACCTCGCTAAAGCGTAGCGGTTCTCACGCTCCCACCATGCCTTGATAGGTTGTGATTAATCATTTGACCAAAAAATAGACTGGATACAAGCTGTGTGGATTCATCCGTGGAGAGTCAAAAATGAATCTATCGTTTCATTAGCCCTTCGATTTATTGATGGGCTAATAAACCTCGTCTACCTTGAGAACCGTAGTTTTATAACCTGACTTTGGGATTGCTTCCTTACGTCGCAATGACACATCTGAATAATTAGAGACTCCAGGTTTCAACATGGATGAGGTTTAATTCTAAATTCTAAATTCTAAATTCTAAATTTTCCCTATCTTCTTCTGTGCTTGTTCAGGGAGAGCTTTGCAGCTGTACCTCTAATTAAAATTAAGATAAAAATACTGACAAAAGCTAAAGGAAATATTAACGCAAAAGATTGGAAAGCGATCGCTGTACTAATTATCACCAGTGCTAATCCACCAAAGATAATCCAACCAGTAATCAGTACCCACCAAGGTGTTCTTCCTCCAGACATTCCTCTGAAAGCCCTACCCCTGAGGTAAACTTCCCCCATAGGGTCGTATCCAGAAGGTATTTTATCGTGATAAGGGGAATTTTGCTCTGGGGGAACTTCAACGAAAATTTTGTCTTGTTTTAAACTATCTTCGTCAAAGAATGGCTGATTATCTTCGTTTCTATTCATATGATTTACGCGTATCTTAAAATTACTCGATATTTTTAAGGACTTACATTAATTCTGTAATTGTAAATTGCCGCTGTCTTTCTAATTCTTGTAACCTTAATTTTTCGTTATAAAATGCTTGGTAGTAATATTCTGCTTGCTTTGCTTCAGTCTGGGGATCGGTTTGCTCCCAAAGTTCTAAAAAGTGGCGATACCGTTTCTCTCTCATTACTCTTTCCATAGAAGCAATCGCAGCTTGAATGACGAGGGGTACGCGTAACATATCTTTTTGAGTTTTCTCATTAATATGAAATAAATGGGAGACTAAACCCATTTCTTCAGGAAATTCCAAACATCTATCTTGTACCATTGAGAGTAAATCATACTCTGGGTTGTCTGATACTTCTAAAATCTGTTGCCACAAAAAGCGATGGTGGGACAAACTAAATTGCAAATCCCTCTCTTCTAAGCTGTCAAAAATAAATTCTCTGTATTCGGGACAGTGTAAATAAATCTGTAATAATAAACCTTCCGCTACTTCTAACAGACTACCTTCCGAAGGTGTTGTTTGTTGAGGTGAAGTAACAGATTGACGTTTTTTTACATATGCTGGTGTGGGTTTATTGTAACTAGTGGTAGGAGAAATCTGAGTTAACAGATTTTCTATTCGTAGCGGTACAAGTTTGGCATCTCCTAAACTCAGAATCTCAGCACAGTGGGAAACATAATAACTACGAGTATCACTATTACCTATATTTTTCAGTATTTTTACTAAGCCTTGGGACACCTGTTGAAAATCAGTCGCCTGTTTTAAATCTTTATCTTTGGTAATTTGTTGAATCTGCCAATCTAACCACAGAGGAGCCTTTGCTAGCAATTGGTGATAATCTTCTGAGGTGTGTGCTTGTAAATATTCATCAGCATCCTTGCCATCAGGGATATTGAGAATCTTCAGTTGAATTTCACCCTTATATGCTAGTTCGGCGATTTCTCCAATTGCCCGTTCCGTAGCATTTATACCAGCAGCATCGGCATCAAAGTTAAATACAATTTGCTTAGAATCCGTGTAGCGCAATACTAATCGAGCCTGTTCCGCACTAAAAGCAGTACCCAAAGATGCTACCACATTATTTATACCAGCAGCATGGAGAGCGATCGCATCAAAATATCCCTCAACTACCACCGCTTGATCCATCTGGGAGATTCCTGTTTTCGCCTTATCTAGGGCAAATAAAGTTTTACCCTTATTAAACAGTTCCGTTTCCGGGGAATTGAGATACTTTGGTTGATCATCTCCTAAAGTTCTACCACCAAAACCAATCACCCTACCCATGATGTCATGGATAGGAATCATCAAGCGATCGCGGAATACATCATAATAGCCACCTCCTGACTTACGTGGCTTAATCAAACCCGCTTGTTCCACCAGTTGCGCCGGATAACGTTTATTATCCACCAGGTAGCGATAAAGAGTTTCCCAACCTGCCGGGGCATAACCCAAGCCAAACTGTTGTATAGTAAATTCAGAGAGTTGGCGATCGCTAAGAAGATAATTTAATGCCTTTTCTCCTTGGGGTTGTTTGAGGGCGTGTTGATAAAATTGCCTTACCAAAGCCAGGACTTCATACAACTGTTCCCTGAGAGATAATTGACGCTGTAACTCTTGGGTTTGTTCAAATTCTGAAGTTTTGACCGGGACTTGGTAGCGCCGTGCTAAATCCAGCACCACTTCAGTAAAGGAAGTTTTTTCCAACTCCATCAGAAACTTGATGGCATTTCCCCCAGCTTGACAACCGAAGCAATAATACATTTGCTTAGTTTGGCTGACAGTGAAACTGGGAGTTTTTTCATTATGGAAAGGACATAAACCAACAAAATCCTTACCACGCTTGCGTAAAACAACATATTCCGACACAACATCATAGATGTCAGCCCGTTGTCTAACTTCCTCAATAGTATCTGGATGCAAGCGTTGCGTTGGCATATTTCAGTTGTTAGTTGTTAGTTGTTAGTTGTTAGTTGTTAGTTGATAGTTGTTAGTTGTTAGTTGATAGTTGTTAGTTGTTGGTTGTTGGTTGTTGGTTGTTAGTTGTTAGTTGTTAGTTGTTGGTTGTTAGTTGTTAGTTATCACAATTCCTTCACTCCCTCACTCCCTCACTCCATCACTCCCTCACTCCCTCACTCCCTCACTCCATCTTTCCAAATCGGAACTGATCGTTATTATATTGTTGTTGCCACACCTGGGATGCGATATAAAATGTCTCACGGTTAGTTTTATAAGAGGAAATACTGTAGATGGGACGTATCTTTATTTCAGCAGCTCACGGAGGAAGAGAAGGAGGAAGAATAGATCCAGGCTCAGTTGCGGGCGGAACCACGGAAGCCAGAGAAATGATTCTGTTGCGGGACTTGATTGTGATTGAACTCAGAGGACAGGGTTTTGAAGTCCTATCACCTCCTGATGATTTGAGCGCTTCACAAACTATCAACTGGATCAACTCCCGGGATCGTCCAGGGGATGTGGCGATCGAAATCCACGCAGATGCCGCTAGAAGCCCTTCTGTAAGGGGAGCTAGTGCCTTTTTTATTACTAATAATGATGAGCGCAGGAAACACGCTGATTTGTTGCTCCTGGGGCTATTACGCCGCGTTCCCCAGTTACCAAATCGAGGTGTCAAGCCAGATACAGAGAGTGGTTTGGGCAGTTTAGCATTTTGTCGTCGGGTAGCAATTCCTTCCACATATTTACAAGTTGGTTTTCTGACTAACCCAGACGATAGGGCTTTATTACGAAATCGCCGTAGTGACTTTGCCAAAGGAATTGCTGATGGACTTGCATCTTGGAGCCGAATCATCGATCCCGGTTCCGCCCCACCCCAAACAACTTATCCAATTATCAATATTAAAATAAACGGGCAAAATTACCCCGAACAAGGCATATTAGTCAATGGTAATGCTTATATTCCCATAGATTTAGTCGATCGCTTACGAATTGATTTATCAAAATCTCCCAATGTACGTCGCATTAGCTATCGGCAAGTTGTATATATTAAAGCTGTGGAATTACGGGACTTTAATGTTTCTGTAGGCTGGGATGGGGCAACTCGTACTGTAATTTTACGTTCCAATTTAGCTATTTGTCCCGGCCAAATTGACTTGATTATGTCCCACGGAAATACTTCAGAAGTACAGTTACAGTCTTTCTTAAGAAATAATAATGAAAATGCTTTAGTTAAGTTTCCAGATTTACCCAAACTCTATCGAGAAGAAGGTACTACAGAGGGGGTTAATTACGATATTGCCTTTTGTCAAATGTGTATAGAAACTGGTTTTTTACGCTTTGGTGGTGATATTAAACCAGAACAAAATAACTTTGCTGGTTTAGGTACGGTTGGTGGGGGAGTAGAAGCAGCATCTTTTGAAAATCCCAGGTTAGGTGTCCGGGCACATATTCAACACTTAAAAGCCTATGCCAGTTTAGAACCCCTAGTCCAAGAAGTTATCGATCCCCGCTTCCGTTTCGTTACCCGTGGTATTGCTCCTTTAATTAATCAATTATCGGGCAGATGGTCAGCAGATATGCAGTATGGAGAGAAGTTGATGGCGATGTTGAAAAGATTATATGAATCAGCACAATTGATGTAATGTCGCAGAATGCAGTCCCCATGAAAAATGTTTCGGGAGCATGTCAACTGTCAACTGACAACATTCATTCATAAACTCGCAATATTCCTCGCACTGTCATTAATACCTCACCCAACTTATTCTTACCACTACCATCAGCACCACAACCCCAGTAATAATCGACAGGAGAATTTTCCACAATTAACTCATCTCCCGTACCCAGCAATAATTCCCTGATATCAGCATGGGTTTGAAACTTACACAACACAGCTTGCTGCATAATTTCATCCTTCACTTGTTCCCAATCACTACGCAGGGGATGTTTACGACTGCGTCCCATTTTCGCCGCTTCCTTGGGAGTTTTCACCTCACGGATTTTATCAAACCAAAAGCGATCGCTCTCCACAAATTTTTGTGCCTGAAAATAATGTTCGCTGGTTAACCACCAAAATCCATCCAACTCAAAACCATGTCGTGAAAAGTTGGAAAAACAACCATATTTTTTGTCACGGGTGGTGTAAAAGTAAATTGCCATAAATTGCCATCATCTGATTAATTATAAGTTAATAGAAATATTTAATTTTTGAGCAGCTTCTAAATAAATTTGATAAATATTATCTGCAAAAGCTACAAATATAATTTGTTCTAAACAATTATTTTGTTCGATAAACTCAAAAGATGATTTCAATGCAATCATACAAGCCTGTTCAAGAGGATAACCGTAAATTCCACAACTAATAGCAGGAAAAGCAATTGTTTTAATCTGGTTTTCTGTGGCTAATTGCAAACTAGACATATAACAAGCAGCTAGTAATTCTGGTTCCCCTTGCTTCCCACCACGCCAAACAGGCCCCACGGTATGAATTACATATTTAGCAGCTAATTTATAGCCTCTAGTAATTTTAGCTTTTCCTGTGGCACAGCCACCCAATAACCGACATTCTTGCAGCAATTGGGCACCAGCAGCTCGATGAATTGCCCCATCTACACCACCTCCTCCTAATAAGGAATGATTCGCGGCATTAACAATGGCATCAACTTTTAAAGTGGTAATGTCATTTTGAATGATATTAAATAGGGTTGTCATGATTTATCTATCCTAATCAATGGGACTTTCAAATCAAAAATATCCCAAAATTTGATAGTGGTACAGGCAAAGATGTTTCTTGGTATTCCCAATAGTTTAAAAAGAAAGGAGCGGAAGAATGAAAGAGGGAAGATGAGAATAAATAGCGATCGCTTGTGTAGGATTCTCTCCCAACCACTTAGCTGTTCCGTAGGCTAAAAATAGCGATCGCTCAACCATCTCCCCTATATAATGGATCGGCCATGATTCACACCTACAAAGCTGTTGAGTGCGGCTCTTTTACGGACAATTTAACTAATCAAATATACTGTTGTTGAGATTCGGCAAAGTTACTAGTACAGCACGGCGGAAATAAACCAACCATTTATCAAATATCAAAGCTAGAGAAAAAAATACTTTTGACTTTTGACTTTTGACTTCCGCGCAGCGGTAATAGGGTTTACATAAAACTCTGTCTTTCCAAAGAATAGACTTGTTTGATTCTATGAATATATTCTGGTGATTTTTGACTCTCTTGATGGTCTAATTCTGAAGATTTTTCTGCAATGTGAGAGATGTTCAAATCTCTTTTTTTTAAACTCACTGAAGCCAGTAAGTTCACTAGACGCAAGCGAAGATACAACATCAATTCCTAAAATTAGTACTTTTCAGTGTTTACGCTTGACTACGCAAATACTACATGAATAATACATAGGTTGTCAAGAAGTTTCGGAAAATTGTCAGTAAATTGACTGAAAATGTTGCTAAAACGGTTTTAGTGATGTTTGAGTCGAGTCAAAACAAGATTATGATTAGTTGAGTATTTGGGAATTGGGTTATGACAGATAGTTGCTGGAGTGGAAATCGTGACAAAATCATGAGTCTGGCAATTGCAGTTGCAATGACAGCTTGTAGTGCGAACCCCGCACCACTCTCCAAGGTAAAAAGCGAACCTCAAAGCCAGCACTCGCGCTATAGCACCCAAAAAGTAACGCCAGCAACCCCAGCACCATCTGCAAAATCAACAACAGTTAAAAACCTTAATTTTTCAGTTCCAGTTAAGTTTCAGGGGAAAACCGTTTATCAGGTAGAAGTTCCTAACCAAGAGAAAGTTATTGCCTTGACAATTGATGATGGTCCTTGGAAACCAACCACTACACAAATGTTGGATATCCTCAAACAAAATAACGTCAAAGCAACATTTTTTTGGGTGGGGAAAACAGTGCAAGCACATCCACAAATTGCCAAGCGAGTGGTTGCAGAAGGACACGCAATTGGTAACCATACTTGGAATCATGGTTATCGAAAAGTCAGTCCCGCAGTAGCTAGGAATGAAATTGAACGCACCGCCAGAATTATTTATCAAACAACAGGGGTAAAAACAGCTTTATTTCGTCCTCCTGGGGGTTATTTAAATAACGGACTAGCGGCTTATGCTAAAAGTCAGAAATATAGTGTATTAATGTGGTCACAAACATCAGCAGATACCGATCCCCGTGCCAAATATCAGGTATTCGTGAAAAACGTCTTGAGGGATGCTCAACCCGGTGGGATTGTGCTGATGCATGATGGAGGAGGCAACCGCTCTCGAACAGTAAAAGCTTTGCCAGGAATGATTAAGGGGTTGAAGCAGAAAGGCTATCGATTTGTGACCATTCCTGAATTATTGGCAATGTCCCAATAATTTTGGATTTTGGATTTTGGATTTTGGATTTTGGATTTTGGATTTTGGATTTTTCCCTCATTCCTTCACTCCTTCCCTCCTTCCCTCCTTCACTCCATCACTCCATCACTCCTTCACTCCTTCCCTCCTTCCCTCCTTCCCTCCTTCCCTCCTTTCCTCCCTCACTCCCTCACTCCCTTATCACCGAGGCGCAGTTTTGCGCTGCTAACCACAGATTGTAGAGTAGTAACTCAGTGTGTGAAGTCGAAGGATACTCCGTTGCTTCAGCTGACTGCAAGGTAGGAGTCGTTTCGGTCACGCCATCAGATACATCACTAATGCTAGTGACAAATATGCCCGTAGCTTCCTCCGTATCTTCAGCGAGCCAGGAACCAGATAGAGTAACTTCTACATAGTCGCGATCGCAATGGCACAAAGAAATAATACCACTATCTTCTGTGTGAATTAATTGTCTTAGCTGTTCTAACCCTGGTAAATCAGCAGGTAGCAAAAAAGAAGCATGACTAGGTTTAACACATAGAAATTGACCACTTCGCATGGCCAAAATCACTCGCTGTGCTACCCATTCTTCTGGGGATTGAGTTAAATATTCCAGGTGAAAACTATCTTCGGTGTAAGTTAATTTCAGCATTCCTCATGCTCTCCTGTTACTCCACTCCTTGCTTGCACATTCATCCAAAACTGATCTGCAAATGCGATTGCTGGATGAATTGGGGCTTTGGGTTTGGTAGCCAGTTGCATACCGGCTTCTTTAGGGGTTCGGCTTCCTTTGCGGGAGTTACACTGCTCACAGGCTATAACCACGTTATCCCAAGTATGTTGTCCTCCTCTAGAACGAGGAAGTACATGATCTAAGGTGAGGTGTTTTTTACTACCGCAATATTGACAACTGTGGCGATCTCGTCGCAACACTTCCCGACGATTAACGGGAGGAACTTTCCATACCCGCTCGCTGGAATTAATTTTCAAACGAATATGTTGCGGTACAAACATTACTAAACTCGGAGAAGTAACGGTAACTTGCCACTCATCTGGTGTGCCAATATTAAGTGGTTCTGCTTTATTAGTAATTAACAACACAACTGCTCGCTTAATATTCACCTGACAAAGTGGCAAGTAATTTTGAGAAAATACCACCACGGATTGCTCTAAAACTGGTATTTTGCCATTCACAGTTTGACTCCTCATCAAAAACCCCCGCTTCTTAGTTATTAGAAGCGGGGGTAGAAAATAAAATTCAAAATTTCCTGTTATATCGGTACAGTATTTTTAAGTCTGTACCTCCCGCTTCTTGAGTTTTTTTGCTCTTGATGGCGCACTTAGCAAATTAAATATGAGATTGAGATTTTCAGAATTTCCCTTATCCTCTTGAATATCCCCATAATCGTGGCTGCGAATGCCCATAAATAAATACTCCACTCCCGCAATGGCTAATTCCCAACACTGTTCGTAGTTGGTAGCGCGTGCAGAAGTGGATATGGGATAAAGGGATGTCACTGAAAATTTCACCTGTTGAACATTTCTTTAAACATACTACACTTGTATTACTATCCTGTCCATATTTTTAGGAGAAAAAAATCATGCATACAATTACTCGCACCCCCACCACTGACATGGAAGTTACCAGTATTCGCTTGGAGAGGGAACTTAAGGACAAGCTGAAAGAACTATCGGGGAACCAGGGATATCAAGCTCTAATCCGCGATATCCTCTGGAATTATGTCCAACAGAAGTCAGGGGAGTGGAAACCACGATTTTCCAAAGACGATATTAGAGCTAGCATCGCCGCCACAGCCCAACAAGAAGAACGATGTGTACTTACAGGTCAACTTATTCAACCCGAACAGCCAATGCTTTTAGGACTGACGAAAACTGGTGATATGGTACCTCTGACCCTAGAAAGTTTAGCCGGTTAACTCTGTATTTGGAGGAATGCAGTTGAATAACCGCATTCCTCCTGCAATTACTGCGAATCAATATAAGTAATAAGTAATCAAGAATTAAATCCCCTTGTGATCAATGGAACAAACACCAGATATCCGATTCCTTTCCCCCTTACCCTTTCTCCTTTAACCTTTCCCCCGTGTTTCTTCAGAGTAATATTGCAATTCCAGACATTACTCTCTTCTATTCATAGGGGGTTAGACAGCCCTTGACAGGAAAGAAGCATCAGTCTAAATAAGTAGGTGATATCATACTCCCAAACAATTTAAGTCATAATACTTAACAAATTTGAGGCTGTACCCTTTTAATCCCTCACATTAGTCTTTTTTGCCAGTCTATTTTGGTAATTTTGCTTCAAAAAACCCGATAACTATAAAATACTTGGTTTATTGATCAAACTGGATGCCAATAAATATGAAATTCTTTTTCAGTAGCTTCAGTAGTAACGCGGATGATAATTACGATTTCTTTGTCTCAAGTCTAGAGAATTTACGGTTTATGTCTGATGGGAGGAAGTATATTCTAATTCAGGGTAAGTAAATTATCTCTATATATTTTTTTGGATCGTTCGGGTTCACTAACCGAAACATTCTAGTATATTCTATGTATTCTATTATTCTCGTAAAAATCGGATAATGACTACCCATTTCGTCACTTGAAGTAGAAAGAGGCTATAACAGGTGAAAGAAAAGATTGATAAGGGTGCTGCCACAAGCAAAAGGGAGAAACATATGCTAAGAGGAGCCTAGGAGCAAGAAATATGGGGTCATTATCCAACAGTGTGCCAGCAAAAAAAAAGCGTTTACCATCTGCTTCACATTCAGCAGATGAAGTAAATAAACCGACACAAAATCCACTCAAGCTGATGCAGCATCAGGAAGAACCAAGCCAAAAATTGGTAGCACAGATTAACCAAATCATCGCCAATCATCCGGCGAGTATCAAAATGCTGCAAGACATCGCCCAAATCGTGGGGACTACTTTTCAGGTGGATTGCTGCTGTTTGGTAACTTTTGCTGATGAGAAAGATGGTGAAGCAATTACAGCTAACTGGTGTTCTCAAGAATATTCAGGCATTACGCAAAGCGATGAATTTTCAGCCATAGATGAATTAGACTGGCCTGTGATGCAATGCGCTGCGGAGCCGTTTACCATTGAGGATATTTCGGCGATAGAACATAGTTTGGTGGTGGGATGTCAGTATTTGCCACTACCAATCAAAACAGTTTTAGGTCTCCCTACTTACTTTGGTCAGGGGAATAATGGTGCGATCGTACTGATTAAGTCAAAACCCTACGATTGGAGCGAGTCAGAAAAAAAACTGCTCAAAGCCCTAGAATCCGTATGCGCGATCGCTTTTGCTCAAGTAACACAAGCACAAAAAATTGACTTTCAACAACAGCACTTAGAAGCTAGCTCCCAGTACCAGAATTTATTTAAACAATTAACTATACTCAGTCGCAGCAACTTGGACTTAAATCAAATGCTGCAGCTGGCGATCGCATCTACGGCAGAAACTCTCCAGGCAGATCGTGGTTTGTTAATGCTGTTAAAATATACAAACCCTTTATTTAAAACTCGACAAAAAAACCAAGTTCCTCAAGCAAAAGTTAATCTTGTTGGTGAATGGTCAGCCCACAAGGCTAGGGACAATCATCAGAAACCACAAGAAGAAGAATCTTTCTGGCTTTCTGAGTGTGCTTTATGTCAAAGAGTATTTACAGCTTCGATCAAACCCATCATCCTCAATGAGGATTTAGGAGCACAAGAAAGCTATATTTTGAGTGCAGCTCCAATTTTTAATTTAAAAAAACTGCCCACGGTGCTGTTAATGCCTTTGGAAAGCCAAGGGAAAATTTTAGGCTTTTTAGTATTGCAGCAGACTCATAATCGTAATTGGCGGCACAGAGAACTAAATATTTTGGAGATGATTTGTGCCCAACTTGTAAATACGATTATTCAATCTCAAACCCTGCGACAAGTACAAAATTTAGTCGATGAGCGCACAGCTCAACTCCAACGGAGCTTGGAAGTACAAGCGAAGTTATACGAAATTAAGCAACAACACGTTAAACAGCTACAAGAACTCAACGATCTCAAAGATGAGTTTTTAAGCAATATGAGCGATCGCCTACGCTATCCTTTGACTAATATGCGTATGGCAATTCGCAACCTACGTCATCCAGAAATTACCCCAGATCGTCAAGTACGATATTTGGATATCTTAGAACAAGAATGTACTAAGGAAATTAATTTAATTAATGATTTACTCACTCTCCAGAGGCTAGATCATCAGCAAGAACCCCTGCAATATGAAACTGTTGACCTAAATCAAACTATCGAGAATTTCGTCGCTGATTTTGAGCCAAAAATGGCACAAAAAAGATTGAGCATTTCTCTAGATTTGCCTTCAGAGCCATTAAAGCTACAAACAGAGGTAGAAAGTTTTCAGCGTATTTTACAAGAGTTATTTACTAATGCCAATAAATACTCACAACGGGATAGTGTTGTCCACCTCCAAGTTAGTCACCAAGTCGATCAGCTAGTCGATCGAGTTAAGATCGAAGTGACTAACACTGGACCCACCATCTCAGAAGAAGAAGCGACTTACATCTTTGATCGGTTCCGTCGCGGAAGAGGAAGATGGACTCCAGGTACTGGTTTAGGACTGGCATTAGTCAAGTCCTTGGTGCAACATTTAAATGGAGCGATCGCAGTGGAAAGCATTCCTATTGCTGAAGATGCCAATCTGAGTAAGATTTGCTTTACCCTGACCCTGCCCCAATTTGCTGATGACAACCAACCATATTCTGACAGTGATGGAACAACATAACTCAACCCAGGAAATAGAACCTACCGAGCTTGGTGAAGAATTGAGTCCAGCATCAGATTTGGCAGAATCACCGGCTTTACAAGCTGTAGAAGTCCAAATTGATAAAATTGCCGATCGCAAACGGCAAATCACTGCTCAGATTCAAATCCCCCATTCGGTAGAAAAAGTTTGGCAAGTACTAACCAATTATGAAGCTTTGGCTGATTTCATCCCCAACCTTTCCCAAAGCCGTCGCCTCGATAGCCCCACTGGCGGTATTCGCTTAGAGCAAATCGGCTCTCAGCGTCTCCTACGCTTGAACTTTTCTGCCCGAGTGGTTTTAGATTTGGAAGAGGATTTCCCTAAAACCATTAACTTTCAGATGGTAGAGGGAGATTTCAAAGACTTTTCTGGGAGCTGGAATCTAGAACCCTGTTCCCTAGGAGAACAAAACGGAACTGCTCTATGTTATACAGTCAAAATCTGGCCCAAAGCCATGATGCCCGTTTCCATCATTGAGCGCCGCCTCAGCCAAGATTTACAGATGAACCTTCTAGCCGTTCAACAACGGGTGGAGCAGTTAGCAAGTATAGGATAAAAAATAGTTAAGAGGATAAAGCTACTGACTCTATCCTCTCAACTAAGTTCAATTAAGTTTTCTATCTGATAGTACCCCCAGGGGAATTCGAATCCCCGTCGCCTCCGTGAAAGGGAGGTGTCCTAGGCCTCTAGACGATGGGGGCGTGACCTCCAGACCCTTTATAGATTAACCAACTTCCCTGCCAATGTCAACAGATTTCTGATATTTTTTTGAATGACTCTCAAATTCTGATTGCTGTTGCAAAAAGAGATATGATTTTGAAACCACCAGAGTCAGTTATATGTCAGGGAAAATTGATCGCCAGCACAAATTCAGCGAACCTATTTTTAGAGGCAAAATCAACAGCTATGCTTTCTCCGCCAATGGATCGATCAATGCATAATAACATCATAAATACTCTCAAAAGTCTTCATTATGGAAGATACATGAGGTATGATGTTGTACCCTGTAAAAATAAGATTTACTGTTCTTTACAAAAGATTTTGAAATCTACTACTCAAAATCTACAACATGGAAGCATCTTTTGAAATTACCCTGCAGATGGTGCTTGCCGTCTTTGCAGGCATTAGCGCCCAAGTCCTAGCTGCCTATTTACGGGTTCCTAGCATAGTATTCTTGCTCTTATTTGGCATCTTATTGGGGTCAGATGGCATTGGACTACTGCATCCCCATTTACTAGGTACGGGACTCGAAGTTATTGTTGCTCTAGCAACGGCAATTATTTTGTTTGAAGGTGGACTCAATCTCGATTTGCGAGAAATGGATCGAGTATCCGTGAGCCTACAATTACTCGTGACCCTGGGAACTTTAATTACCCTTTTGGGTGGTAGCATGGCAGCTCACTGGCTGGGGGAATTTCCCTGGCCCATTGCTTTTCTGTATGCTTCTATTGTGGTAGTCACTGGACCAACAGTCATTGGCCCGTTGCTCAAGTACATTAACGTAGATAGGCAAGTCGCAACCTTACTGGAAGGGGAAGGAATTTTAATCGATCCCGTAGGGGCAATTCTGGCATTTGTGGTGCTAGATACGATTTTGAATGGCGATACCGATCCAGTTAATGCCATTGTTGGTTTGCTGCTACGCCTAGGCATTGGTGCTGCCATTGGAGCCGCAGGTGGCTATTTAATGAGCCTCATTTTCAAACGCGCCAATTTTCTGTCATTTGAACTCAAAAATCTGGTGGTACTAGCAATTCTGTGGGGTTTATTTGCCATAGCCCAAATGATTCGTAGCGAATCAGGAGTCATGGCTACAGTGGTAGCAGGAGCCGTATTTGCCAACTCATCGGTGCCAGATGAACGCTTGTTGCGCCACTTTAAAGGGCAATTAACCATTTTGAGCCTCTCAGTGTTGTTTATTCTGCTAGCGGCTGATTTATCAATTGATAGTGTATTCGCTTTGGGTTGGGGCAGTTTATGGTCTGTTTTGGTACTAATGTTTGTTGTCCGCCCCATAAATATTCTTTTGTGTACCTGGAATAGTAACCTTAACTGGCGGCAGAAAATATTTTTAAGCTGGGTAGCTCCTCGAGGAATCGTTTGTGCCTCAATTGCTTCATTATTTGCAATTTTGCTGACCCAAAGAGGCATTAACGGTGGAGATTCCATTAAAGCTTTGGTATTCCTGACAATTATTATGACCGTTGTTTGTCAAGGTTTAACAGCTGGTTTGGTTGCCCAGTGGTTGCAAATTACCGCAGCAGATACCACTGGATTAGTGATTGTGGGTTGCAATCCCTTAAGTTTATTGATTGCTCGGTTCTTCCAAGAAAGAGGAGAGCCTGTAGTGATGATTGATACTAATAAACAAGCTTCGGAACAGGCAGAAGCACAGAATATCAAGGTTATTGCCAGCAGTGCTTTAGATACCGGCGTATTAGAAGAAGCGGGACTTGTATCTATGGGTACTTTTTTAGCAATGACTAATAATGGAGAGGTGAATTTTGTCCTGGCACAAAGGGCTGCGGAAGAGTTTGAACCTCCAAGGGTTTTAGCAATATTTCCCCGCAATCCCCAAACCAATAATTCTGGCGAAAAAAATAAGGTGAACCAAGCTTTTGTCCCTAATCTGGCAATTAAAACCTGGAATCAGTATCTTAATGATGGGCAAGTTAAATTGGGAACTACAACCTTCAGTAATTCGGAATTATTTGAGCAACGGTCGGGAATACGTAAATTGATTGATACAGGAGAATTAGTACCTCTGTTACTAGAACGTAGAGGACACTTACAAGTTATACCAGCTGCTCAAGAGTGGGAAAGTGGCGATCGCATTATTTATCTATTGCACGATCCCAGACCAGAATTGTTAAAACGTTTATCTGGTGGTACTCAATCGACTCGCTTATCTTTAGACAAGTTACCACAGGTAGAGGAAGTACCTTTAGCAAAATTATCTCAATTATCTGCGAATGAAGCCCCTGCTCCTTAAGGGAGTGAAGGAGTGATAGAGGGAAGGAGAACCTAATTAATTAGTATTCCCTAAATGTAAACTTAATAGTCAGTTGACATACTCCCACGAATAGAATCCGTGGGATTCTGGGATACTGGCATAGATTGCAGGCAAACCCGTCTTATATCTACTCTCCCACGCCTACAATGCCCTGCCTAGTTGGATTTCTCCAAACAACCAGAACTGGTTTTCTTTCTTTAGGTCTGTCAGACTATATGAATCCTGGATTTTACCCCTAGCGATTCAGTTTTCCCAGTTAAACTGAGCAGACTACATCTGTTCGGTACGTTTGGTGTTTTACTCAACCAACTTCTGGTTAAAACCCCATACCCCAAGTGTATTGTCAGACTTGGATATATTCTATCACGGCAGATAAATCTGCACTGCGCCAGATCCCACGCCTGTTCGGCTTTAGCCGTTCCCGAAGGGTAGGACGTAGCAGTGTAAAATCTTTAAGAGATTTACATTGCTACTCGTCGGCTTTGCGCTAAATTCTGTAAAAATAAATTAACCCCACAGGCACAGAGAAATAAATAAACTAAAAGCTCCCTAGTTATCAAAACTTGGGGAGCTTTTAATTTTTAGTTTACCGCAACGCCGTTTTACCTAAGTTTATGACCTGGTTAAACCAGGTGGGCACCGATATTTTTCGTTTAAAGTTTCCGGGTACAAGCCCGGTTTACTGCCACGAATCATAATATTAGTTCCCTTATTCTTAAAGACATAGATCAAAAAACTATATGGCAGTCACCAACGTCGCAGTAGAACTTCACTCATTATAACCCTTAAAAATCAAGTTGTGTATATCAAACCAAATTTATTTTCATGAATTCTTGTACTTTTAGCTCGGATACCAAATTGCTTCTATTTTATTAGCGATCGCCATTGCTTTATTGCGATCGCAATTGTCCAACAAAGCCGTCACATGAGCCATTTTACGACCGGGACGGGCTTCACTTTTACCATACCAATAAAGGCGAGTTTGGGCAATCTGTTTGATTTGTTGGCGTTTGTGAATATATTGATTCTCAGATTGCTCGTAACCCAATAAATTCACCATAATAGCACATGGATAAGTTAATTGAACATTACCCAAGGGCAAACCACAAACCGCCCGTAGCTGCTGTTCAAATTGAGAAGTTGCACAAGCATCTAAGGAAAAATGTCCGGAATTGTGGGTCCGAGGGGCAATTTCATTCACTAATACTTTGTCATCCTCCGTCAGGAATAATTCAATTCCCAAAACTCCAACATAATCAAGTTGATTTAGGAGAGTGGTGGCTATATAATTAATTTCTGCTGACACTGGGTCACCTATATCTGCTGGTGCAATGACTCGCCGACAAACTTGTTGTTCTTGTTGGGTTTCTACCACTGGATAGGTAACAATATCCCCATTGATAGAACGAGCTGCAATTACCGCTAGCTCTTTCTTAAAGGGAACAAATTCCTCAACCAAAAATAAATTAGCTTGAATCTGGGGAAAAGTTAATTTTGATTGTAAATCTTCAATTTTTTTAACAATAAAAGTTCCCTGACCATCATATCCATGACGGCGAGCTTTCAGAACCAATGGAAAACCCAATTTTTCCCAAGGTAGGGAATTCAATAGATGGGGAAGAGAGTCAATCTTGATCACTTCCTGGGGAGCTAGTTCTGCTCCTAATGCAAAAAATTTGGGTGTTGGTAAACCTAACTCTTGTAAATAACAACGTTGGTGATATTTATCTAAAAGAGGCTCTAAAGCTGGTAAACGAGGATGAAAGCATACTCCTTGCTGTGCTAAAAGGGACAATTTTTCTAAATTGACAAATTCATTCTCAAAGGTAATAACATCACACTTTTGTGCTAACTTTTCTGTAGCGATCGCATCATCAACAGCACCAAGAACCGCATCACTTGCTATACTCACAGCAGGATCTGCTTGACTGGGTGTTTGCACCACTAACTCCACACCCAACTTCTTGGCAGCACTCCCCATCATCCAAGCAAGTTGTCCACCACCAATTACACCAACACGCTTCATTATGCACCCAGTCCTATCAGTTATCAGTTATCAGTTATCAGTTATCAGTTTCCCCATCGATAAATCAAGGGTATGAGTCAGGAAAAATTGTGAATGAAGAATGCAGAATAGGAAAATTTCTCAATTCGCTCATTCTAATCTGGGAGCTTGATACCGATTACTGTTTGTTCATGAGTTTTAACCTTGTTTAAGATTCCCTGCCCAATGATTCTTACCAAAAGAACCAAAACCAAAAGGGATCAGTATTTTACCATCTAGTCATTCCCAGTCAAACCTATACAAGAATAGATTCTCATTTACATATCTTAATGTAACTTTTTTGGTGTGGCGATCGCCTAGGATAAAAAACAAGCATAATTGCTCATTGACATTGCGTCTTTTTTTATTTTTAACTTTTAAGATAATTTATGAATTAAAAGCAGAGTACTCCTAACAGAAAAAATATATTTACATACTTGACGGTTGAAGAAATTAATTTAACTTTACAAATTGACAAACTCACAAAATATTGAAAATCCTGACACTTCTATGGATTTAGAGAAACCAGGAGACAAAATTAATCATGATTCAATTTTTCAACCAGATTCTATGGCCATGAAAATGCTACATTTATCTGGTTTTATCTATGTTTAACGTCTAATCTTGATATTTATATCATCTTTTATAGTGAGCGCTTACTCATTGATGAAGGATTTTGATGTTTGCTGACGATAAGTAAAGTTTGTTTTCTTTTGGCAGAAAAATTAAATCCATGCTGTTAGTCTGTTAATTAAGGAAAGGATTTTAGTCAGGTAACTTGTTTTGTATATGTCGCTGAAATAAAAACTTTAACTTTATTAAATATTCGCAAAGTTAATTCACAATTACTGAACCGATTGCAGCCACTCTCAAGATTTATATGAATCACCCCAACAATAGACAGAACATGGTAACTCGAATTCTGCCCTTAAAGATGAAACATTACTGCCACACCTGGATTGAAGAATGGTGTGAGGATAATGGCTGGACAGACTTATTTATGGAACGTTACAACAACTATTGGGCTTTTCCTCCAGGAGCGGTAATGCCCGAACCAATTCCTTCTCAAGTACTGAAATTGATTAAACTGGAGAAAGGCTTTACCTGTGAAGAGAAAATTTGGTCAGCCTTAGCATTTATGTGTACAATTGCAGCGATCGCTTCCAGTTTTTTCTTCAAGTGTCCCATGCCTTTAGTTTTTGCCTTTGCTTTTGATGCAGTAACTATGGCACAGTTGGAAGTCGAAGATGCCTAGTATTCGAGCAACCCAGCACTGCCGGATGGAGGTATGCAGGGGAATAGGTATCCTCAAGAAAGCACCAAAGAATAATAAATTATCCTTACGGGGCACGGCACTAGCAACCTAGTTCTACAAAGAGATGAAATCTGTAGATGCCGTGCCCTTATCCTTGTGATATTTTTGAGATGCTCTTGTAACAGAATAATATCATGTGCGGATGAATAATTATAAAACTTCACCCGTCTGCGTTACCCTTATTAAGGAGAGGGTAACAGAGGGCTGGGGTGAGTGAGTGAAGTACCCACAGACTCCGCTTACGCTACGTCTGGGGCTAAGCGCTGACGCGCACGCTCCGCGTTAAGCGTTCGCGCAGCGTGTCCGAAGGACTCAGCTATGCCGTAGGCTTTACGCGTCTCCCTCGCCGTTGCTCCGTTGGGTATCCCAAAAAATGGGTATCCGGAACTAAATCCGGTCTGAGTCTTACACAGCGTCTCTGGCATTTCTACCTTTATCCCCTCAAGGGGGAAC
>JASJDS010000181.1 GCA_030065055.1 Calothrix sp. MO_192.B10 | reverse complement strand
GGAACTAGCGTCTCAAACGTGGATGCTGAACCTCTATCTAAAACCACACAGTATTGTGGAGGATTTAGGCAAGTTCAGCAGATGAAACGTCAGAAACCTCGCACGTAGCGCAAGCGGAGTGCGTAGGTAGTTCATTTTGAGCTATTTATGAAAACGTGGCGAGAAATTAGACAAGAAGTATTGGAAAGAGATAACCGCCAATGCCAAGTGTGTGGGAAAGAGCATAGTGCCCAGGTACACCATATAATTCCCAGAAGCCAAGGTGGTACTAATGAATTATCTAATTTGATTGTTCTTTGCGGTCGTTGTCATATGCTTATTAGCCCCGTTCCTCCGTGGCTAATTACCAAACTCTGGCAAATTCCAGAAACAGAAATACCAGCTGCTGCTGAGGCTGTGCAAGCTCGTATTGATGAAGTTATGGGAAGGAAGGGGAGGAGTGAGGGAGTGATAGAGTGATAGAGTGAGGGAGTGAGGGAGTGATAGAGTGAGGGAGTGATAGAGTGAGGGAGTGAAGGAGTAAAGATTAATTGTTTGGGTTACTGGTATATAAATACACCAAAAACTAACAACTAACAACTAACAACTAACAACTGAATACCTGGTAAGTTAAAAATATATAAAATAAATCAAATTAATTGCAAGGTGAGTAAAACAGCCGTGAATGAAAATGGGGCAATACCGCACCGCAGTAAACCCACTTACTACACTCTGTTAGGACTACATCCGGGGGCATCAGTGATTGAAATTCGCCGTGCCTACCGGGAATTAAGCAAACGCTATCATCCAGATACTACAGATTTACCTGCTAGTACTGCTACGGTCAAATTTCAGCAACTTAATGAAGCCTATGGGACTTTAAGTAACCCAGAAAGACGACTAACCTATGACCTGAAAATTGGCTATTCCCGGTTTGGAGTGATTCAAACTCCTCCTAGTTTCAATCAATCCGTTACTCCTGGATATGACTGGACAAAATCTGCTTATCTTGATGCTAGCGATCGCCCACTTTCAGCAGGGGAAATTTTTGCACTATTTATTTTAATGCTAACATTTGTTGGTTGTTTAATTTTAGCGATCGCCATTGGCATTACCCGTGGCGACACAGCATTTCCCGCTAATTTAGCACCATCTACCCCAGTCCAACAGCAAATAAGTAATTTTCCTAGTTCATTTGAACCATTTCAGGTTGATGGCGATACATATAAAACAATGTAGAGATATGCCTTAAGGGTTTGCGAAAGCGTGTTGCCTTGCGACTCAACTATGCCATTAGGCTATTGGCACCTCTCTCCAGCTCTTTTAACTTTTAACTTTTGACTTTTAACTTAGTTATGACTCTTCCTTCTCCAGATACGCCTTTATACAGCCATCCTTTACCAGAAATTGAGCAATGGTTAAGAGAACAAGGATGTCAGCAAGACAAAAAACAACTACATTATTGGTATTTAAATAAAGACTCTTGGAAGGCCGAACTCTACTTGGATATTGAACAAATCGTAGTTACCTACATTGAGGCAGGGAAAGACGGAGAAGATATTCAAAGAGCCTTTAAATATTCCTTAACTCGCCAGGATATAGAACAAGCCGTTTTCTCAGGACCGTAGAAGAGGAGTGATGGAGTGAGGGAGTTGACGGTTGTTAGTTGTTAGTTGTTAGTTGTTAGTTGTTAGTTGATAGTTGTTAGTTGTTAGTTGATAGTTGTTGGTTGATGGTTGATGGTTGATGGTTTAATTAATCACTCCCCCACTCCTTCACTCCTTCCCTCCTTCACTCCTTCCCTCCTTCCCTCTTTTTTAGAGGACTTTGCCAAATCGACGCTCTCGGTGTTGGAAAGTGTATAAAGCACGGTGAAACTCACTGCGGTCAAAATCTGGCCATAGGGTATCAGTAATGTAAATTTCTGAATAAGCCATTTGCCAGAGGAGAAAATTTGATAGACGCACCTCGCCACTGGTACGAATTAATAAATCTGGGTCGCAAGTACCAGCTGTATATAAATGACGCTCAAAAGTTGCTTCGTCAATTTCATCGGCTTTGAGTAAACCTTGTTCTACTTTTTGGGCGATCGCTCGGCAAGCCTGGACAATTTCTTGTCTACTGCCATAATTTGTTGCTACTGTAAACCGGATACTGCGATTATCTTTTGTCTCTTCCATAGAACGAGAAATTTCTGCTTGGAGAGCAGATGGCAGATCGTTCAAATTACCTACAAATTTAATTTGTACCTTCTCTTGCACCATTTCCCTTAATTCTTGGCGCAAAACCCGTTGAAATAGTGTCATTAAAAAATCCACTTCTTCTCGCGGTCTGCCCCAATTTTCCGTAGAAAAGGCATAAGCTGTTAATGCCTCAATCCCCCAATCTTTACAACAGCGAAGCAAATCCTTCAAGGCATCCACTCCCCGCTTATGACCCATAATCCGGGGTAATCCTTGACGTTTTGCCCATCGACCATTGCCATCCATAATTACTGCTACGTGCTTGGGTAGCAGTTCTCGTTTTAAATCGGAGGGTAAATATTGCAATTGAGTTTGTTGTTGTACTGTCATTTTTTATCTCGCGAAGCGGTCGATTTTAAACCGAGTAAACGTGATAGCAATGCTAGAACCTGACTACGAATTTGACGACCCAAACTGAATAAACCAGGTGCTACAGCTTCCCGATCCACAGCAGGAGCTAATCGAGCTTCTAAAGACTCTTTCAGCTTCGTGATTGTCAGTGGTCTATTTAGGGTTCCCCTTTCCGCTATAGAAATAGAACCTGTTTCTTCAGATACAACCACACAAATGCAATTTTCGACTCGCTCAGTGATTCCCATAGCAGCTCGGTGGCGTGTTCCTAGTTGACGCGAAGCAGTGCGTCCTGAAAGCGGTAAAATTATACCCGATGCTGCTATCCGTGATCCACGAATTAATGTTGCTCCATCGTGTAATAGAGTTTTTGGTTGAAAAATTGTTTGCAGTAGTTCTTTAGAAACTTCCGCGTTGAGCTTGACTCCCGGTACCGAAAAATCTCGCTCGTCAACCGTACCAGAGGTTTCAATAATCAATAAAGCTCCAATACGATTTTTGGAGAGTTCCTTAACTGCCTCCACAATTTCATCAATTACATTATCGGATTTGGGAATTACCAAACGAGATGGTTGAAACAGTTGTCGAAATTCACCCCGTCCTAATTGTTCCAAAAACCGGCGAAATTCTGCCTGTAAAGCCACAGCCATGGCTACGGCAGAACCAACCACTAACTTATCAAGCACAAACTTGAGCAGATCTAGTTTCCACTGTTCGCTGAGTGCTGAGGCTAACATTAAGAGAATAAATCCTCTTACCATCCACAGAGTCCGGCGCTCGTTGATCAAAATTAACATCATATAAGTGAGCGCCAGTACCAATACAATATCCAGAGCCTTCAGCAGCAAGGACTGCGACCCCATCAAGGTTATCAGCCATTGCTTCCACCAATTCCCCATGACATCTGGATTTACGCTTTCGCCTTTAGTTCTTTGATTATTAGCTACTAGTTGTTTTAGTTATTAGTTATTAGTTAATGACCAATAACCAATAACTCTATTACTAATTTTTGAGTCTTTCTGGTAGGCAGTCTTTACCAATCAAGTCTTCATAGGTTTCCCGTTGCAAGATGAGATTGGCTTCACCATTTGCCACTATAACTGCTGCTGGTCGAGGCAGGCGATTGTAGTTAGATGCCATACTGTAATTATATGCACCAGTTCCTATGACTACTAAAATATCTCCTGGTTCCGTTTTTGGTAAATGTGCGTGTTTAATCACAATATCCCCAGATTCACAATGTTTACCAGCAACAGCCACGGTTTCTGTTAGGGGTTCTGACATCCGATTGGCAACTACTGATAAATACAGTGATTGGTAAGTAATGGGACGGGGATTGTCGGACATACCGCCATCCACTGACACATAGGTACGGATATCAGGAACTACCTTAGAAGAACCAATAGTATAAGCTGTCACACAAGATGTGGCAATTAGCGATCGCCCCGGTTCGCAGAGTAATTTTGGTAAGGGTAAATTTGCTGCACTACAAGCTTCTTGTACTACCTCACAAATCGGTTTTACCCATTCTTCAATGCTTGGAGGATCGTCAGATTCAGTATACTTAATTCCCAAGCCACCGCCAACGTTCAACTGGGTGATCGATAAACCATATTCACCTGCTTTACTCAGCCACTGCACCATCACCCCCGCTAAGTCTCGATGGGGTTGACGCTCAAAAATTTGGGAGCCAATATGGGCGTGTAACCCCACACAATTCAGTACTGATTGCTGTCTTGCAAAAGTAAATAGCTTGTCCAAATCATTGGGGTCAAAACCAAATTTACTATCTAAATGCCCCGTGCGAATATACTCATGGGTATGGCATTCAATACCTGGTGTCAATCGTAACATAATGGGAATATCACTTAAGGATTTCTCCTCTGCTAATTCCACCAGAGTTTTTAACTCATACCAGTTATCTACTACGATTATGCAACCAGATTCTAGGGCTAAAACTAATTCTGCCAGGGATTTATTATTACCGTGGAAATAAATTAGTTCTGGACGTACCCCTGCTGTGAGTGCGGTGTATAGCTCCCCACCAGATACTACATCAATTCCTAAACCTTCAGATGCAGCGATCGCACAAACAGCCACACAACTCCAAGCTTTGGAAGCATAAAGCACTTGGGATTGGCCCTGGTAATATTGCTTGAATGTGTCCCGATATTGACGACAAGCAGTTCTCAGGGTTTCTTCGTCCAAGATATACAAGGGGGAACCAAATTGTTCCACCAGGGTTGTCACGTCGCAACCGCCGATTTCCAGGCAATCTCTACTATTAACTTTGGCCGTCAGTGGTAGAAGTTGCTGATTGGGGGAAATCTTTGGATCGTTATTGCTTGCTTTTGGTAAATACTTACTACCAGAATATTGAGTCCCAGGGGGGTGAGTCGATACCATAATTATAAAGACTTGTCCTTGTTGAAATGACGGGCATATTGAATCAGGCAAGAGGCAGAAGACAGGAGGGGATTTTAAACCCTTGCTGACCCTGTTGGCCAATTAATTCATAATTATTAATTCATAATTCATAATTAATGGTGCATTAGTCCCTAAATTTATTTATGGATCACGGATTTTTGGATTACACGGACAGTGGAATCTGTGTAATCTGTGATCGGATAAATTTTAAACTTTGCTTGGTTCAAGCAAGAGGATTTATCCCTGTGTACGAACCCATGAATTATCAATTATCAATTACCAATTATTTTGACTCTGCCCTTCTTCAATAATTGCTCCCGATTCCCAGTTTACAAAGGGGTTGTACCTTATCCAATAAGCGTGAATACATTAAATATCAAATTAAAACCACTGACAACAGAAGACCTAGATGCTGTGTTGGCTTTGGATCGAGCCTGTTTTGGGGGACTCTGGAATTTGGAAACTTACCAAAAAGAGTTAGATAGTCCCAATTGTGAGTTATTAGGTCTTTTTTCCGCCTTGTATCCCGGAAAATTATTGGCAATGGGTTGCTTTTGGTCAATTTTAGAAGAAGCACACGTGACAATCTTAGCTGTTAACCCTCAATATCAACATCAAGGTTTAGGACAGGCTCTACTTTACTTTTTGCTCAAAGCTGCTTGCGATCGCGGCTTAGAAAGAGCCACCCTCGAAGTTAGAGTTTCTAACTCAGCAGCAATCTCTTTATATCAAAAATTTGGCTTCAAAACAGCAGGAAAGCGACCTGGTTACTACCAAGATAATGGTGAAGATGCCCTAATATTATGGCTGAGTGGCATACACCAACCACAATTTCAAACAACTTTAGCTCAATGGTATAACATGATTTGCGATCGCCTCAGTTCTTTTCAGGAGTGATGGAGGGAAGGAGTGAAGGAGTGAGGGAGTGAGGGAGTGAAGGAGTGAGGGAGTGAAAGAATTAAACTAACAACTAACAACTAACAACTAACAACTAAAAAGTTCACCAGAATGTTAAGGAAGTTACACTCCATTTCCTCTTCATGTGCTTTTTGGCAATATCTGTAATTTTATGTAAAGAAATTTATTCATCCTTTAAATTACTAGCGATCGGGATCAATGATTTGATTTTATATTTTTATTTTCTTTATCTATAAAAAAATATCATAATGTTCGCAATAACATTGACATAAAATTTATTTTGTGGTATATATATTTATTTGGTTGGCTGTATAAGCTCTCAAAACCTGAAAATCCAGCCCTCCATAGGTTTGAGTCAATACCAAAAAAATATTGAACTTCATCCCCTCAGTACACTGAGCCAGAAAAAGTAACAAATAGTTAAGATAATACCCATGTATCCGCGCAAGTTCTGGAGGATATCCGTATGTTTATACCGGCATCACTCCAATTAGCCTGTGCTAAAATCGGCGTACCGGCACGACGCAGGTGATGGGATAAATGCCATGTTTGAACGCTTCACAGAAAAAGCCATTAAGGTGATTATGTTGGCCCAGGAAGAGGCACGCCGCCTGGGTCACAACTTCGTAGGTACCGAACAGATCCTCCTGGGTCTAATTGGAGAAGGTACTGGAGTGGCGGCTAAGGTACTGAAATCTATGGGTGTCAATCTCAAAGATGCTCGGATTGAAGTCGAAAAAATCATAGGTCGAGGCTCAGGCTTTGTTGCCGTGGAAATTCCGTTTACGCCACGGGCAAAGCGAGTTTTGGAGCTATCCTTGGAAGAAGCACGCCAACTGGGGCACAATTACATTGGCACCGAGCATCTGCTGTTGGGTCTGATCCGAGAAGGTGAAGGTGTAGCAGCCAGGGTGCTAGAAAACTTGGGTGTTGATTTATCTAAGGTGAGAACCCAGGTAATTCGGATGTTGGGAGAAACTGCGGAGGTGAGTACCGGTGGCTCAACTCGCGGCAATAAAACTCCCACATTGGATGAATTTGGTTCTAATCTGACCCAGTTGGCAGCCGACGGTAAGCTTGACCCAGTGGTGGGACGCGCCAAGGAAATCGAACGGGTGATTCAAATTCTCGGTCGCCGTACCAAAAATAATCCGGTTCTAATTGGGGAACCGGGGGTTGGTAAAACAGCGATCGCAGAAGGTTTAGCACAAAGAATTTCTAATAAGGATGTCCCGGACATCTTAGAAGAAAAACGTGTAGTTACCCTGGATATTGGTTTACTGGTGGCAGGAACCAAGTACAGGGGTGAATTTGAAGAACGTCTGAAGAAGATCATGGATGAGATTCGTCAGGCGGGAAATGTAATTTTAGTAATTGACGAGGTCCACACCTTAATTGGTGCGGGTGCGGCGGAAGGTGCCATTGATGCAGCGAATATCCTCAAGCCGGCTTTGGCAAGGGGTGAATTGCAGTGTATTGGTGCTACTACCCTAGATGAATACCGCAAACACATTGAGCGGGATGCAGCTCTAGAACGTCGTTTCCAACCAGTAATGGTGGGTGAACCATCTGTAGATGAAACCATAGAAATTTTATATGGTCTGCGCGATCGCTACGAGCAACATCACAAATTAAAAATTTCTGATGAAGCTTTATTAGCGGCGGCGAAGTTATCAGACCGTTATATTAGTGACCGTTATCTTCCGGATAAAGCAATTGACTTAATTGATGAAGCCGGTTCTCGCGTGCGTTTGATTAATTCCCAACTGCCACCGGCAGCCAAGGAATTAGACAAGGAACTGCGTCAAATTTTAAAAGAAAAAGATGATGCGGTGCGTTCCCAAGACTTTGATAAAGCCGGGGAACTGCGCGATCGGGAAATGGAAATCAAAGCGGAAATTCGGGCGATCGCTCAAAGCAAGTCTAATGCTTCTAAAACCGATGGTGATGAACCAGTGGTGACAGAAGAAGACATTGCCCACATCGTCGCCTCCTGGACTGGCGTACCTGTGAACAAACTCACAGAATCCGAATCCGAAAAGCTGCTGCACATGGAAGATACCTTGCACCAGCGACTCATCGGTCAGGAAGACGCAGTGAAGGCAGTTTCCCGGGCGATTCGCCGCGCTCGTGTCGGCTTGAAGAACCCCAACCGACCCATTGCTAGCTTTATCTTCTCCGGTCCCACTGGGGTTGGTAAAACTGAGTTAACCAAGGCATTAGCTTCTTACTTCTTCGGTTCTGAAGAAGCCATGATTCGCCTGGATATGTCCGAATACATGGAGCGTCACACCGTATCTAAGTTGATCGGTTCACCTCCTGGTTATGTGGGCTACAACGAAGGCGGTCAATTAACAGAAGCTGTACGCCGCCGTCCTTACACAGTAGTATTATTCGACGAAATCGAAAAAGCACACCCCGATGTGTTTAATATGCTGCTGCAAATCTTAGAAGATGGTAGGTTAACGGATGCCAAGGGTCGCACCGTGGACTTCAAGAACACCTTATTGATTTTGACCTCCAATATTGGTTCTAAGGTGATTGAGAAAGGTGGTGGTGGTATTGGTTTCGAGTTCGCTGAAGACCAAAGCGAATCCCAGTACAACCGGATTAAGTCCTTGGTGAACGAAGAACTGAAAAACTACTTCCGTCCTGAATTCCTCAACCGTTTAGACGAGATTATCGTCTTCCGTCAATTGAACAAGGAAGAGGTGACACAAATCGCCGACATCATGCTCAAGGAAGTATTTGGTCGTCTCACCGAAAAAGGAATTTCTCTGGAAGTGAGCGATCGCTTCAAAGAGCGTTTGTTACAGGAAGGTTACAACCCCAGCTACGGTGCCAGACCATTGCGTCGAGCAATTATGCGCTTGCTGGAGGATAGCCTAGCAGAAGAAATTCTCTCCGGTCGAATTCAAGATGGCGATACCGCACTTGTGGATGTGGATGAGAATAACAATATCACGGTGAGTCCAGCAGGGGAAAAGAAAGAATTATTGACCCCTGGAGTTGAATAGGAAGCTATTGGCTCCCACCTGTTGATGCCAACATAAATAATTAATAAATTATAAAACGGTAGAGCGACTGTATGCTCTACCGTTTTTCTAGTTTGGATGATTTTGCTTGTAAGAAAATCGATATTGTAGGTTGGGTTGAGGGACGAAACCCAACAAAAGGCTTAAAGTCAAGGAATCTTGTAGTGACTTGCCCCATTAATTTTGACGAGTCACGGGTGTGAGCGATCCCCGACTTCTATCCTAGAAATCGCTGCCATGTGCGGATATTTATTCAGAAGTCGGGGATCTTTTACCTAGCCTGATGAATTAATGTGGCAAGGTACTTGTGCTCCACCACATTACTTATGAGGGGTAGAAGAAAAACCGCTCCAGGCACAGAGAACGCAGAGTCAGAGAAGGAGTGATATGATGTCCGTTTAAATAACCGTCATTGCGACCGAAGGGAAGCAATCTCAAAGACTTTGGGATTGCGTCGTTTCACTTCGTTCCACTCGCAATGACATATTATGGGTAATTTGCCGGACATCATATGAGAGCCGGAAAGATCACAGCTTGGAAATAGGGAGCGAGACGCTCCCACTACAATTGTTTTACTCGTCAAAATTAATAGGACAAAGCACTAGCTGATGAGCTTATCTTTTACTCAGATAGAAGAATAGAGAAAAGTAAGGATTTCTGTATGAAAATATATGTCTTAAACTTAGCTTAACTTATACTTAAGGCTGTATAAATTATGATTTCTAATCATTAATCGTTTTTGCTATCGTTCATTTTTTGTATATTATGAAACAGGGTATTACACCAATCAAGCCAATTTAACCTACTTCTGGTTGAATAGAGTAAGTATATATGCTTGGTTGCTGAATAGCTTAGAACCTTAATTTTGTCTGTATCTAATTAGTCAAAACACAACAGAACACTATTAAAGATTAACTTAATTTTTTTTATATTTCCTCCCCCGCAAGATATAGGTATTCTAAATATTCTTTGATTAAGGGCACTTGGAAATAGCAATATTCTCTTTCTTGTAGTAAAATTTCTTTCCGGACTAATTTTCTGATAATACGACTATCGGCAGATGTGGGCGCTTCATTTTGTGATACGCGCCAGAGTAAGTTGCGATCGCTATCTGTCAAACTTGTCCATAGTTCCCGGAAATATTGATCGCCTCGTTCGAGTATGATGGGAATCACAGCTTCAATATCCTGGGCGGTAGCTGTGACTGTATCAGCATCCCGGCGATTTGCCCTAGTTTCGCGGTTCAGTAATTCTACTATTTCGTAACACATCAATTGTACTAAATATGGCTGGCAGTGGGTGAGGCGGATAATCTCATCTACAGCTTCCGGCTCATAAATGTGGCGGAAACCCTCCACTGGCTGAACAATTAGCTCCCGTGCTTCTGACTCTTGTAGGTAGCTTATCCGTACAGTACGGGTATTAATTAGATAATCGCTCCAATAATCGGGAAGTTCTGAGGGCTGATTAGCGCCACTGAAGAGTAAAGTCCAAGCGGTGCGGTGTTCTATGAGATGGCGGAGAAAATTCAGAGGAATTTTGCTATTTGTTGCATCTACCAACTCACTCAGGCGTTCATATTCATCCAAGCACAGGAGAAATCGTTTACTAGGAAACTTACTTTCTATTTGTGCAAACCAGTTTTGCAAAGCAATAAATGGATCTTTTTCTAGGGATTGGGATTGGGGTTCAGGCAAATCTATTTTTCGGGGTAATCTCCGTGCAGCTTCCTGGATTTGTGACACCAAATTCTTGGCTAAACCCTCCAGAGTTCTGGCTGAAGTTCCACCCTGTAAACCCACTAGCAAGGGAATCAGATTTGCTCCAACTTTGTGAGGGATATATTTTAAAGAAGAGGTTTTCCCTGTTTTGCGTCCCCCATACAGGAGTAATACAGGGGGTGATTCCGCCATTGCTAAAGTCTCGATTTCCTGGAATAAATCCATCCGTCCTTTAAAGCGATTTTTCGCCGTTTCTGGATCGAGGGCATTACCAGCAATGTAAACTTGGGGTATTTCTATGGAGAACCTTTCTTGGGCTTCTAAGTTTCTTTGGGCTGTTTCTAGAATACCTAGCCAAGTTTGGATGATATTACCGAAGGTAGTAGCTTCTCCACGATTTTTACTAAAAGCAAGGGAATTTTTGAGTTTTTGTAATGCTGTGATGGGACGGGTGAGTAATTCGTATTTGCGACTAACGGAACTGGCTTTTCTTGCTGCTCCCACATCCTGGCTAATATCTAATAGTTTGGGAAATACCGAACCCAATTGCTTTGGTGCAGGTGAGGGAATCCAAGCAAATTCCTCTATAATATTGGCAATATCACTGAACGTTTTACAGCTTTTGAGGCGACTAATAGCAATTCCAACCATTGCTGAAGCTATGACTCGTTTCTGATTGATATGAGTGCTGAGGTAATCAATAGTTTCGCGGGCAATTTTGGGTTTTTCTTGATAAGCCTCCACAATTATTTCAGCCATGAAAGGTAAGGGGAAATAGATAAGTTCGTCGAAGTAAGGGGGTAAATAACGCAGCAATAATACACGGTTTTTTTGTAAGCTGAAAAATCTCAGAATGAACATCCAAAGCACTTCTGGTAACCAAAAGTAAACCCGCAAAATCCCAAGAATAAACGCTAAACCTCCTGCCAAACCTACCAACCACCCAGACATAGAACCGGGCATGATAGCCATCATGCTAAACATTATGAAGGCTAGTATATTGCCTGCCACGTATTCCCCCACGCCAAAAAACATAACACTTACAGCTATCCCTCCTACTACGCCACAAGTCACACTGAAAGCTACAGCCCCTACCATACCAGCAGTCACAGTCAAAAATACACCTAAAGCCAGACAGTTCCCCACGCTGAAAGCCACGCCAACCAATACGCTATAGATTACGCCTAAAGTCAAGCCCATTAATTGCTCTAAAGTTGATACCAGGTTAGTTATGACAGGAAAGGCTTTTAGTAGTGCTTGCATCGTCTCTGGTGCGACATCAGCAAAAATATTCCAGCCCACGAAAATCCAGAGCAGTCCAACTATAACTACCCACAAGCAAAGGTTTAGTATTTGCAGAATTCGATTATCGTTACGGGCTGCCGTTTGACCGATGAACCACCCCAACCAAACTTGACCGCTATGAAACCAGTTAAAGGACTCACCACTAAAGAATGTGTATACTGGTGCTACCAGTAATACAGCCAATATGGGGGTAACAGCAGTTAACCACCAAAACTGTCTAGCATAGTGACGCAAGGGTGGATAAATGTGAAATCCCCAAAGCATCATCCAACCTGGGTGGATACCCATAAATGTATGCTTAGACTCTAGGGTAATATTAATATTCTGTAAAATATCCTGCAACCAGCGTTTAAATGTAAAAGGTTTAAAGTAAATCCAGTAGAGGAGGCGGAGACATTCAGTAACGTAGGTCATTTCAGTTATCAGTTATCAGTTGTCATACCATTTTGAAAAAAGAATGCGACAGATGGGTAGGGGCACGGCATCTACGATATTTTGGTGTATACAATTATCTTGCTGATGCCGTGCCCTTACGAAGAATATATGTGTCGCAAACATTATTTGAATTGGTATCAGAATGGTAGGTTGGGTTGAGCGATAGGGAAACCCAACACATCTTTAATAAAGTTGGGATACGTTCCTTAAACGCCACTTCCTACAACAAAGGGAACCTCCGCAACGGAGTGGCTCCCCAACCTACGCCAGTTTTAGTGTTTAGCCTTAAGTACACTGTATTGATTTAGAATGAATAATTTAGAATTATTACCCCATCGATGAATCGAGGGGCTTGAGATAAGGAAATCAAGGCTAATAAACCAAGCAGGTTGAAATGCGCTCAAAGCCTTTCCCAGTCTGATTTATCAGACTTTGTCTTTGAGCCTGGGAATTCATTCCTAGGCGGACATCTGGACTAGTTGGGAATGCTGCAAGTTATGAGTTAAACCAGGAAGCAGAGCCTCCTTTCCCCTCGTTACCAGGCTCAGCCTGGTAACTAGAATATAGAGCCTCTGGCTCTTTTTGCCCACATTCCCACCTTGAAATAAATGATGCTATGGATCAATTTAAGTGAGAAATCAAATACATCACCCGGAAAACCGCGCTTTGCCGTTCTTTCCCGCCCTGCAATGAATTGCGGGCTAATAAACCAAGTGCGTTTCAACGCACTGAAATATTTGGAATGTTTGCGACACATATATTCTTCGTAAGGGCACGGCATCCACAATATTTTGGTGTATACAATTATCTTGCTGATGCCGTGCCCCTACACATCTGTTGCATTTCTTTTTCAAAATGATATTACGCAAGAAAATTAATTTTCTTACGGAATAATAGGTTGCACTTTCAGGTCATTCTTTCACCCCAACACTTTATTTACCAACTTCAATAACCATTCCCACGTATTGGACTTGGTTACTAAACCAAACACAACTACGATAATCGCCCCCAAAATCACCATCCCCAAAAACCAGTTACTCAAATCATCCAAACTATTACCAATAAATTTAGGTATCCTCCCTATACGTACAGGTAAATCCCAAACTAACCATCGCAAACCCCGCCACCACCTCCGGGAACCCATTCTTGCACGGGGTAAACGCTCTGATTCTTCTTTAAAACGTTGTTTCACCCAACTATCATCTTGTCCTTGTTGACGTGCTTCCCACACCAAACCACCGGCTATTTGCAGCAAAAAAGGATGACACCCTCCCAACTTGAGGGTTAAATTCTGCTCTGCTGCTCCCCATTCGGTGACTTGGGTATTAGTGACATTATTAGGTTGCTGACGATGGAATCTACCAAAGTTCAATCTACTAAAAATAGATTTTCTTGTGGGAGTTTGATTATTTTGTGAATTGTTCAGAGGTAGACGAGCTAACTTCTTTGCTTCTTCTGGTGTCAATTCATCCAATCTCAAAATATGACCCAAATTGAAAAAAGTAGAAGTCAGTTGATTCTTTTTGGCATACCAATCTACCTTTTTTCGGGAAGCTATCACCAACATCAACTTATTGTTATCCATCAAAGAACGCAAATTATCATAAAACCCATCATTAAATTCTTGGGGATACTTGAACAAAGCCTGAAAATCATCCAAGCAAATCACAGGTAATAAACCTTGGTTTTTCAACTCAGCGATCGCCACTGAAAAAGCCTGACGATTCAGGGGGCTAACTTGTAAAGCATTAATTAAACTTGGCTTTGTTCTCACCCCAGAGCGATTAATTAACTCCTGCGCCACAGCCAGATAAACATCCTCTTCCCGTTGACATGATGCACTTTGTAAAGATAGATAAATCACCACATAAAGGCTAGAATCTGGTACTCGCGTCTCCCATGTTTGGACAAAATGATATAGCAGGGAAGACTTACCAATACGCTTGTCACCGTAAATATTAATACTGGTAGGCTGTGCGCCCGTCATCCGTGATACGAGTGCATTTAGTTCGTATTTACGACCAACAAATAGCCGGGGATCTTCTAGCATCCCGCCAGCAACAAAGGGATTGGAAGGAAGCACGCCAGGATTCATGAAAATTTTTACACTAATCCTAGCATTTTGTGGATATTCACGGACTCGGCATTTCAGTTATTTACTCCTATCCCGCCCAAAGATTATTGATGAAAAAACCGCAGAGGACGCAGAGGAAAGAGAGAAGGAGGAGGTAGGTAATTATATAAATTTCACTTTCTTTCCCTCTCCTTGATAAGGAGAAGGATGTCCGTCAGGACAGGGTGAGGTTTTCCAGAGAATATTGGGAATTTTTGACCCCTCACTGGGCTAAAAGATCCCCGACTCCTGAATCAATATCCTTACATTGTAGGGATTCCTTAGGATAGAAGTCGGGGATCTGGAATCTGGTATCTAAACAAATCTATCTTTATGGAGTTGCGCTACACCTCCAACTATCTCCACAGTAGTAATACTTACCACCACCTGAGAAATTTATTAAGAAAAATTAAAATAAGCGTTCTTGCTCCATTCCCTTTTGAAGTCTTAACTTAACGCCTTCAACCACAGGAAAGCTACCTATGAATACTCCATCGCCAAACGCCCAGACAAAATTTTTACCTGATATTAAATTAGAATTAGCTAGGCGCGAATATAAATATAACTATAATCTGATTCCACCAGTTGCAATGGTGGATAAACTTCCTAATGAGGAAAACTTCTCCACTGTTTGGTTTCGTTTATTAGCCGAACAATTAAAGGATGTTTTTGTCAACACACTGATTACAAACCGGGGAAATATTGGTTCCATGAGGGTGCATGATGATGTGACAAAGTTCATTCTGGAAGTAATACTCAAAGGGGCAATACCTTTTCAGTTCAGCCTAATTGCCGGATTGTTACAAATTCTCCCCCAATTAATACTTGAAGGAACATCACAAGATTATAAAGAAATTGATGATTTGTTCTTTTCTGTGCTTAGAACCAGTGGATTCTCAATTTTTGGTCGTTCTCTCAGCCGGATTCGTAAGCATCTGTCTGAAGGACATCCCACTGGTCATGTTAAAAATATCCAGGAATATAACAAGCTGTTTCCGCAAATTGGAACCCCAGAAATTGCTGATAATTTCCAGTCAGATGAAGCATTCGCTTATACAAGAATTGGTGGGTATAATCCCGTAATGATTAAGCGGGTAAACCAACTGGGAGATAGGTTTCCAGTCACAGAGGCTCAATACCAAGAAGTAATGGGAAGTGATGATTCCTTAGCAGCAGCTGGAGAGGAAGGAAGGCTTTATCTTGCTGATTATGGCATTTTAGAAGGGGCTGTTAACGGTACATTTCCGGAAGAGCAAAAGTATATTTATGCCCCCCTAGCATTGTTTGCAGTGCCCAAAGGTGAAGATCCTGGGCGGCTCATGCGTCCGGTAGCCATTCAGTGCAGCCAACACCCAGAGGATGCACCTATTTTTACCCCTAAATCAGATAAATATGCCTGGTTATTTGCTAAAACCATCGTACAAATAGCAGATGCTAACTTTCACGAAGCCGTTACCCACCTAGGAAGAACTCACCTATTTGTGGGACCATTTGCGATCGCAACCCATCGCCAATTATTAGATAATCATCCTGTGAGTTTACTGCTACGTCCCCATTTTGAAGGAACCTTAGCCATCAATAATGCTGCTCAAAGCACTCTCATTGCTGCTAACGGTGGGGTGGATCAATTATTATCACCGACTATTGATAACTCACGGGTGTTAGCGGCAGTTGGCTTACAGAGCTATGGTTTCAATGAAGCAATGTTACCAAAGCAACTGCAAAAACGCGGTGTAGATGACACTAAAATGCTACCCGTATATCCTTACCGGGATGATGCTTTACTGATTTGGGATGCTATTAATCAATGGGTATCGGACTATTTAAGCATTTACTACAAAACTGATGAGGATGTACAAAATGATACTTACCTCCAGGCTTGGGCAATGGAAGCTGGAGCCTATGATGGTGGACGAGTTCCTGATTTTGGCGAAAAAGATGGGCGGATACAGACTTTAGATTACCTGGTTGACGCAGTAACACTGATTATTTTCACAGCTAGTGCCCAACATGCTGCGGTGAACTTTCCCCAAAAAACTATGATGAGCTATGCTGCTGCTGTTCCCCTAGCTGGTTATCAGCCAGTCTCCTTACTCAAAGGTGAGGTGAGCGAACAAGATTACTTGAATTTACTCCCACCCCTAGAACAGGCGCAACGGCAATTAAACTTAACGTACATTCTAGGATCTATTTACTATAATCGCCTTGGTTATTACCCGGATAACCACTTTCAAAATCCCTCAGTAATAGCAGCTTTGCAGAAATTTCAGAAAAATCTCCAGGAAGTGGAAACAATCGTCCATCAGCGCAATCAAACCCGTCCAAAATACGAATACCTACTTCCTTCTAAAATTCCTCAAAGTATTAATATTTAAGAGATTATGCTAGTTTTTTCCGATTAATATTTCTCTCAATACTTGTCGGTTCAGCTCAAAAAAATAAAATTATGTAGGTTGGGTTGAGGAAAGAAACCCAACATTTACAAGCATTTGTTGGGTTCCACTATCGTTCAACCCAACCTACGAAAATCCTTAACCGAGCAGTATTGACATCTCTCTTCTCAAATTGATTACATCAGTGGTAGCGCAGCTCCTCTAAAAAGAGGTAGAGGTAGATATCAAGGGTGCAGTGGCTCACCATCAATGCCTGACAGCAATTGGTGGGGAACTTAAACCTAAGTGATTGATAATTGACAACTAACAACTAACAACTAACAACTAACAACTGTTAAATACCCAGGGAAATTATGGCAATTAAAGAACAAGTTATTAATGCATATAAACGTCAAGTTAAACTGTCATCTACCTTAGCAAAAGTTGGTTATGACAGTGCCATCGGTAAGCTCCTGCGTTTGCGAGTTTATTATCTAGATGCCTTTGTCATGCTCCAGAAATTGAAGAGTTTTCTAGATACAGCTAAGGCAAATATTGGAGACAAATTTTTTGCAGTAGACCAAGCAATTATTCATACTTCCCATGCAGAAGTTAAACAGTTAATGGAAGTAGAACCCCAACTACGGGGAAATGATTTAGGTATTATTAGAATATTAGCTCCTAGTTACCTGCTCGACAATCCCTTGAGTTTGGGGATGAATGGTATGGAGCATACAGGCGCTCGCGCTGTTTTCTTGCAAGCTTTACCAAAACCGTCTGAGAATATAGAATATTTGGGTAACTTAGTTGATGAATGTTTAACCGAAGCAGCTAATAAAGGTGAATTACATATTGGTAAAGATTTGCCAAGAATGATGCTGAAAATTTTGCATCAAATTGTTTTTCAAATATCATTATCCGAACCAGAAATTACGGCATCGAATAATTTCATCCAACGCTTACCTCTTGCCACTTTACCCAATTTTGTCACTAAGTACCTACTCAGGATATTAACAGGCTCTGTAATCAAACATCGTCGAAATTTAACTGAACGATATAAAACATCTCCAAAATGGTCATCTTACTTAGAAACAGGTGCTAAATATCAGCTGAATGAGCATCAAATTAGTAATACCCTTTTTGATATGATTCATATCGCCGGAACTGCTGGAACAAGTGCGCTTTTAGGTTCTGTAATAGGTGTTTTGTGCTTGGATGAAGAATTAAGAAATAAGGTAATATCGGAAGTCAATGGTATTTGGAATGGGCAAGAAACATTGAATGAAAATGCTCTGGAAAATTCAATTATCATTAATAAAACAATCTTAGAAACAGCCCGTCTATATCCAGCAGTCAGATTTGTGAGCCAACTGAGTCAAGAGGAAGGGGAAATAGATTTTGGCGAAGTCAAATGTCCATTCCAAAAAGGAACTCGTTTACTTGGTTCTATTTTAAGTGCTAATAGAGATCCAAACAGATATGAAAATCCAGATAGTTTTGATATTGAGAGGGACTTTTCCGATATTTTATCTTGGAATGGCTACGGACATGAACGAGCTTGTCCTGGGAGAAGTTTAGCTATTGGTTTAATTAATATCTTCTGTTTGTATCTATTTAATAAATATAAATGGGACTCATTTACAGAAGTGAGGTGGGAATTGGAAAGAGTGACTGCTGTTACTCCTAATGATTTAGTATTACAAGGATTTGCCCGAAAATAAAGGGTAATAAAATTATGAAATGTGAGTGATGAATTATGAATTATGATTTCACAACTCATTATTGCTGAATGCGATGCTCCCATCCTTTATTCCTACCCATTGCGTTTATGTAAATGTATCAGTGAAATAAATCCAAAATCTAAAATCTAAAATCCAAAATTGTATGACTTTAACAATTGAACAGAAGCAATTCGACGATATTGCAACCTGGATGAAGCCCATCAAAGAAACTAAATTACCAGACATCCTCAAGGGCGTATTTTTTATGGATGGGAATCCCCTTCCAGATGATTGCATCACTATGTATAATTTAGAATGGGATACACAAAACCTCTTTTTATTGCTACCCGTCTTTGGAGAGTTACAATGGACTTTTCATCCCTCTATTCAAGGACGAGCATTACTTTTTGCTGCTTGGTTGACTCGCTGCACCTACAAAATTCAATTTGAAGACGAAACTTTGAGGCAAGCACGAATCATACCCCTGATATTTGATATACCTATTCCTACATGGATTGTCAGTTTCACAATGTCCCAAGTGGAAAATTCTCAAAATGGAGATACTTGGGAACGGAAGAATAGCTGGTTTGGGGGAATTTCAAGTATTGGTGAATATACATTGCGGAGAATTGTAGATAAAGATGGTAATTATACTCCCGCCTTTCAAAATATGTTGGCTAAAGTCCAAAAGAATTGTTTGGTAGTTGCCAGAGAATAGACGTGCAGCTTGGCGCAGGCTTGGGCTTTTTGAAAAATGGGGATACCGCCAAACTACTGGTTATTTCCATTGTCAGATGAGTGCTGTGCAACTTGTCTAACTTGTTCAACCTCTAGTTCTAAAGCTTGGGCAATTTGCTCAACACTCAACCCTAAAGCTAAAAACCGAGGTACAGACTCTAATTTGGCTTGAATTCTACCTTCCTCTCTACCTTCTTCCCTACCTTCCTCTCTACCTTCTTCTAAAGCTTCCTGATAAACTTTAGTTTGGCGCAAATCACTTAAACTAAACATGGCTTCAATCTCCTTGCGGCTGAGTTTGGGTAACTTATACACCAATATCGTCTCTATTAATTGTAGAATCTCCCGCCTTTGTGTTTCATTCTCTATCTGTTCTGTTGTGCGTTGAATTAATTGTTGAGCTTGTGCAATTGCGTCATCTTCTTTGGCAATGATTAACTGTACAGTGGCGATACCAATAGAAGCTGATGCTGTCTGTACTAGTTGATCTAAATAAATTCGAGATACCCTTGAGGAGTTGATTAATTCTCGATACCTTTGAGTGGTTCCTGTATCAACATTAATGCTGGGATAAATCACAACTCCATACCAATCATTAGTTAATTCTGTTTTGTCCAAATAGAGGAAAATTTCGCTAAAAAAACGGGAGTAAAATTGAGTATCTGGCTGAAATTGAACTTCAACAAAATAAATCGGTTGTTGCGGATTAGTTGTGGTGGGAAGAAAAACGCCATCAATTCTAAAGGCAAGTTGCTTGACTTCTACTGAGGCAAATTGATAAGCTTGTGCCTCTTGGGGAGGATGGTTAATTAATTCAAAAAAGATGCTAGGGAAAGATTGAAACAACCTATAGAAGATGGTGTCAGTTTTCACGCTGGTTTATGATATGGCTTTGTTGAATAGTACCAAATGCAAATTACTCCCCTGGTATTTTTTGAAGATATGCTGGCTCAAGTCTGAATTGATTGTTTCGCGGATTTTTACACCTTTAGACCCAAAGCCGCGAATACCACCGAATATGAGAGTATATTTTCCTGGAGGGAGTGCTTTTGCCCTAGTACAGGGGGCGCGGAAATAAACCAACCATTGATAAAATGTCAAAGCCAGAGAACACAATAATGGGTGAATGCGTGAATGGGTGACTGACGCGCAGCAGTACTAGAATATCCAACTGAGGCAAACAGCTACCAGAATTGTGATTGATGTCTCCTTATTTTTGCCTGAAGTTACCCTAAACCTGATAGATACCGTTATATTAACCCAAGTTGCTAGTTATCAAAAAACGCCTATTTTTAAGTACAAAGCCCTAAAATTTAGTATTTAACAATACTCAAAATCATGATTTTTGTATAATAATGATACAGTTTCGGGGCACTAACTAGCAACTTACGTTATTACCGTTAGTATCATAGGTTGTATGCCCAACCCATCTGCACACAGTATACTGAAGTATGGGGCGAGACACATAAAGAGGGGAGGAAGACAAACAAGGGAGCTGGCAAAAAGTTTGTTCCGTATAGTTAGTTACACATAGTTACATAGTTATATTTATTAACCTTAGATTAAGGATATATTATGTTGCTTTACCTATGCTGACAATATTGGAAAGTAGTGTTAAGTTATGCTAATTTGTCAAAATAAACAGAATTTATACGTTTAATCAGTAGTAAGGAAATTAACAAATGCCTGGAAGCAGTTTTTATGAGAAACAAGTTTTGAAATCTTTAAGCGATCGCCCCACTAAAACATCCGCCAAACTCAGAAAAATATGGCAATTTTGCTGGTCACAAATCATCGCATCTGTACCTTTTTTTATTGCTTGCGCTGTCTTTTTAATTGTTATTAGTTTAAAAAGCCCTGTCTTACTTTTTTGTTTGTTAGTTGGTAGTTTGAGTGCAGTAGTGATACAACAAATTGGGCAGTATGTCAATTTGTCAACCAAACAACGGCTACTATTACAAATCTTAGCAATAGGGGCAATTTTAAGTTTATTTTGGTTAGACTATTTTGCCGCACCAGCACAGGCACAATTTTTTAACAAAGCCGAGAATTTCTTTAAAACTAACTTAACCCAAGGTGCTACAGATGCTGGAGGAACGGAAACTGCTGTTAGTTTGGTTTTTAACGTTTTACGAGCAATTTTTCTGCTCTATATTGCAATTTCTTTAATTGGTGTGGTGAATGCAGTTCGTAAGGATGAGGATTGGCAAAGTGTGGCGAGAACGCCGTTGTTAGTGGTTATAGCGGTGGTGGTTGCTGATGTGCTGACAGGTTTTGTAATTGGTGATGGCGGTAGTTAATTTATTACAATTGTCAAACAGGGAACAGGGAACAGGGAATAGTGAGGGTTGTCGCCAATTCTATTTGTGGAGGTGGAAAAATTTTCCCCAACTTTTGCCCCTCGATTTATCGATGGGGAAGACCGAAGTTTGCTTATGCCGGGGCTCGCGCAGCGTATCCGCAGGATTCACCCTTTCGGTAGTTGTTCATGGGGGAAACCACGCCATTTGCTCTTAGTGGGAAACCACGCCAGTTCCTCCATTTGGGGAGACCCCAAGACCGGAC
>JASJDS010000180.1 GCA_030065055.1 Calothrix sp. MO_192.B10 | reverse complement strand
CCAGGCTCAATACCTTTACCCAATTGGGAGTACTGATATTTCCTTAAAACCCTGCCGATTCAGGTGTTGGGCGTTTACTTTCCGAGAGTCCCCCGGTAGGTTTTAATGTCTTGTACTGACGTGCCTTAATTTTACCATTTTTGACGTTGGTTAAAACCAACGTTGGTGCTACATCTGAAGCTCTGAAAAGACAGAGTTTCGCGTCTATCGTCTTGCCAGATAAAATTGGCACTTTTAATACTCCTTGCGGGAAGTCCCCCGGTGGAGTCTTCGGAACCGGGGGATGAGAGCAAGGGCAGAGACTTGAACTCATAACGAATATATGGGAAAATATTTATTGGTCGCTGACCCTCCCGACTGACTAAGAGGCCACCCTTTGGGTATAAAGTATGTACTCGGCAGAGTATGCCCTTCGGGCACGCTAACGCGAACGGGGAAAGAACATGGTCACTGGCAGGCTATAGCCGTAAGGAATGACACCAAACTGTGTTGTGCGTCAAATAATCAAACTGCCTGCGGGAGGCGGGCGGCTGCGCGGGTTCCCCCTTGAGGGGATAAAGGTAGAAATGCCAGAGACGCTGTGTAAGACTCAGACCGGATTTAGTTCCGGATACCCATTTTTTGGGATACCCAACGGAGCAACGGCGAGGGAGACGCGTTCGCGGAGCGTGCGCGTCAGCGCTTAGCCCCAGACGTAGCGTAAGCGGAGTCTGTGGGTACTTCACTACTTTATCCCAATCCTATAGCACTCTTCTACCATTTTAGATTTTAGATTTTAGATTTTAGTAATTTAGATTGTAGTAATAGAGATATATCCCCTCACTCCTTCACTCCGGGCGGGGAAACCCCGCCCCTACTCCCTCACTCCCTGGAAAAAAACTCCCACAACCAAGCCGGTGTGGGAATAGCTGCAAAAAAATTCTCAAAAATTTACAATTCATCCAGTTGCTTACGCAGAGCATCCAACTCAGCATCCGCTGGCTCTTGAGATTTGGGGGTAGATTGGTTATTGGTAGCTTGCTGATTATTAGTAGCTTGTTCGGGTAATTGGGGTTGATTGGGCGCTCCTCCAGGTAAAGACATCTGTGCTTTTAAAGCAGCCAATTCATCATCAACATCGCTACTTTCTAGTTGTGCAAATTGGCTTTCTAAATCATTACTAGCCAACTCAGCAACAGATTGGGCGCGGGCTTCCTGCATCATCACTTTTTCTTCCATGCGATCGAAAGCTGCCATGGCACTACTGCTATTCATACCCTTTACCATGCTTCCCAATTGTTCTTGGGCTTTAGCAGCAGTAATCCGAGCCTTGAGCATTTCTTTCTTGGTTTTGGCCTCAGAAATTTTGCTTTCCAACTGGATTAAGTTACGCTTGAGGGCATCAACCTGGGCAGTTTGTTGATCCAAACTTGCCTTGAGAGTAGCTGATGTTTCGCTGAAAGTCTTCTTGCGCTCCAGAGCTTGTCGTGCTAAATTTTCATCACCTTTTTGTAATGCCAATTGAGCATTACGCTGCCACTTGTTGACTTCATTATCAGCATCATTGTATTGCTTCTCTGTCCGCTTTTGCGCGGCAATTGCCTGAGCTACCCCTTGACGTAGCTGTACCATATCCTCCTGCATTTCCAGGATGGACTGTTCCAGCATTTTTTCTGGATCTTCGGCTTTACTGACTAAGTCATTGAGGTTTGCACTTACTACTCGTCTAACGCGATCGAATAATCCCATAATGTTTGTTGTTCCTGTATATAGATTTACGCGCTTTGTGGGCAGTTAGCTTTTTTACTATTTCAATAGCTACTTATTTCAATGTAATCCTTTCGGATTGGATTGGTGGCTGACCACAACTCTTTATTCTTAAGATATGCTGTTAATTCAGTAATTGCCCAATCTGATTTAATTCTCGCTATTGGGTAGCTGCTTTGGCTGGGGGTTTTCCGCACCACTGGCAAGTTGTGCCTTCATATTTGCTAATTCTGCATCAATATCGCTACCTGCTTCTAAAGAAGCAAACTTTTGTTCTAGGTTGTCATTACCACTCAAAGACATGGCTTCTGTTTGGGCTTCTAACTGTAAAACTTTATCCTCCATCCGCTCAAAAGCACTCAGACTGCCTGTACCATCAACCCCATTCAGCATTTCCTGGAGTCGTGCTGAAGTCTCAGCAGAGCGAGCGCGGGCAATATAAATATCTTTTTTAGTTTTAACATCAGTTATTTTTAATTCCAGAGTCCGCATATCTTTTTTCAGTTTCGTCACCACATTATTTTGCTCCTCTACCTGTTGATAAAGAGCGGTGGCGGTGTCTTGATATGCTTTACGCTTGGTGAGAGCTTCTCTGGCTAAAGGTTCATTTCCTTGTTGTAGTGCTAGTTGGGCGCGGCGGTACCATTCTTCTGCTGTAGACTGAGCTTGGTTTGCCTGACGTTCGGTACGTTTTTGGCTGGCGATGGCAGCAGCAACAGCTTGTCGCAATTGCACCAAATTTTCCTGCATTTCCATCACAGTTTGCTCCAGAATTTTTTCTGGATCTTCCGCACCTGATACCAAACTATTGAAATTTGCACGAATCACCCGCAGGATACGGTCAATTAGACCCATATCAGACCCTCCATGTATATTTTAGCCACTCGATAGTTACAGCTTTGTAGTAGCCATCATCAACTAGACTTAAAAATTCAGACAATTAAATTGTTAATTTGACATTTTTCATTATTCTTGGACGTAGAGACTGGGTATATATAGCCCTATCGGGCATGGCTGAGTGCAAAGCACACGCTGCGCGCGTTAACGTAGTTCCTCTGTAAGAGGCACCCTAAGGTGGTGATAGGTGGATTACGGGAAAATCAAGGTTTACAGACTCTAATTTTCTCAAGAATTTTGTGGTGCAAGATGTGAATCTACACTCCATCACTCTGGGCGGGGAAACCCCGCCCCTACTCCATCACTCCTACTCTACTCTTCGAGAAGCCACTTCGTGTCTACGAGAAGCCACTTCGTGTCTACACTCCATCACTCCATCACTCCATCACTCTCCCTCCCTTCCCTATTATCGCCTAAATTGCCAGGGTTTAAGGCTGTTTTATTCTGGCATTAAGACCTTTGGCTTTTAATTGCTCTAATAAGTTTTTCGCTCTGGCTTTACTTTTGACAGCACCTAAATAGATCACTTTTTTGTCATCAGACAAATAAGCATCCCCAACAACTCCCCTTGCTTTGGTGAAAGCATTCTCACCTTTGTTATCCGTAACTACATGATAAAAACCATCAGCTGAGGGTTTGATTTGAGCCAATGATGGTTGGGTAGCTTGGGGTTTGGGGGTGTTTTCCTGTGTTGGGGTTGGTTTTGCTTTTGGTTGTGACTGTACCTGAGTCACCGCAACAGTAGATTTTCGGGGATTTGGGGGAATGACAGGAGTTGGTTTGACAATAGGGGTGGGTTTAGCTTTGGGGGTTAATCCAACTATGTCATTGGGGTTATTTATTTCTGGAAATTCTTCAGTGGCTAAATTGGGATATTTGGGGATGGGGGAGGTTTGAGTTTGTGCTTGGGTAGAAGTATTTTGCCCTATGGCTCCGGTGTTTTCCCCAGTCTTTGATGCCTGACGCTGAAATAATCCATTCAAACTAAATTTGGGCACGCTTTTAGGATTAAATAACCCATAACCCAAAGTGAGGCTGGCAACTAGCAGTAATAGCATAGAGCCTATTCCTAGGGGTGATAATAGACCATCACTAGTATTTTTGGCTTTTTCTTGTGAGCTTTTTTGCTCTTTTTCTTCCGTTAAACTACGTAATAAAGCCTCTGAAGATTCCAAGTAGTCATCGGGTTCTTGGGAGCGATCGCTGGTAGCATCTGAGATATTAGTATGGGCAACTGATAATTCACCACCTACCGGGCGTTCGCCATCAGACGGTTCCTTGGGAGCATTGCTCTGAACCGCTGTGGGGACAATGCTGCTAGAGTTAGATGGTGATGTAGCTGGGCTTTTTTCAGTTGTAGCAGATTGGAGTTGCTCCGAAACCTCGGTCTTGATTTCCTCAGTGGTTCTTACTTGTGGCTGGGTTTGATGGGTGGATTGTGTGGTTGGCGTTGCTCCCGTTTGGTTTTCTGTAGGACTGAATAAATGCAATCCTAATGATTGACTGCTCATAGAATTAGCAATACGAGGTGAATTTGGGGTTCTAGAGCCAATTCGGGTGCGTCGGTAGCGAGCTAACTCTTGGTCTAACTGCACCTCTAAACTTGCCAATGCCGTCGCCAACACCGGATTTAATCCTGGTGGTTTGGATGATGAATCGCTGGGATTTAATCGGGGACTGTCGCTCATTAGTTGTTAGTTGTTAGTTGTTAGTTGTTAGTTGTTAGTTGTTAGTTGGTGGTTGACAGCTTAGGTGTAGGAGCCGCAGTAGGGGCGCATTGCGTGCGCCCTTGAGGAGTTAGTCACCCCCGCATTTTTATAGGCAGGTTGTGGGATTTTCTCGTGAGGGACTAGCTTGAAAATGGTTGTTAGTTGTTAGTTGTTAGTTGATGGTTGACAGCTTAGGTGTAGGAGCCGCAGTAGGGGCGCATTGCGTGCGCCCTTTGTGTACAGAAATAATTTTTGGTTGGCACTGCCTCTCAGCTCGACTGCCGGATGAACAAAATATACAATATTGTCAAATCTAGTCAAAAGTTTCCGAGTAAAAATAAACACACAATATAACTGCTAGATGATTGATGAAAATGTCTTGGAACTCAGTTAATCATATTTTAGGCTGTTTGCAGATCGAGTCTCAATTAGAAGAGCAGCCGTTGCAAATTTTACTCCGATTGTGGACTGAAGTTGTGGGAGAAGCGATCGCAACCCATACCCAACCATTATTAATCCAACGGGGAGTGTTGCGAGTTGCTACCCCCAGTGCAGCCTGGGCACAGAATCTCGCTTTTGAACGTCGGCGATTACTGGTGAAGATTAATGCTGTTTTGCCCTCCCCTTTGAAAGATATTCGCTTCTCTACCGCCGGTTGGCAACCCTCCCAAGCCACCACCAAAATTGAAACCACTGCCTCACCCCAAGAACATCCCAGTTACCTCGGTATTGCCGATCTATCCAGTGGCGATCGCACCATAAATAAAAATGCCCATGCTGCTTTTGAGCATTGGGCACGAAAAATTCACAAGCGATCGCAAACTTTACCCCTGTGTCCCCAATGTCAATGTCCTACTCCACCAGGGGAACTAGAACGTTGGCAGCTATGTTCTCTTTGTACTGCCAAGCAATTTAGGCAAACAAATCACAGAGGTTCCAAGGATATGTAGTCAGAAATCTTGTGTAATCAAAAATACTTTGTCAGTAGAGAATAAATATCCAAATATACTTACCCATTTTTCTATCAATGTATTGATTAATGCAAAGTTTATATTTATTAATTTTTGATATATTACTGTTAGCCTTGATCCCCAATTAATTTTAGCCAAAAACTACAAGGTATAAGCTAAAATTATATATAGATAGTAAAAACTACTAAATCATTGAAAAATATAACACAAAGCTAAAGATATTATAAAATTAATAATTTACTTGGGATCGCTATAACCTAGGCAAAAATATGGTTTCTGCCATTCTTCAGTATTAATGTCTAGAAGCACAATGGTAGATGTAAATTAGGTGCTAGATGGCAATATATATGGAACCCATTAAATCCTTAACTTCTGCCTGTAGATATTGTCGTTATTACAAGCCAGAAGGACGGAGGGGAGGATTATGTCAACAACTAGGGGCATCAGTCAAGGGAAATTGGTCTGCTTGTTCCTTGGCAATTCCCCCGTTTGCCCCATCTTGGGAAGGTATTGAAGAAGTTTGGAGTATTTCAGATGCTAAAACGGCCCTAGGTTCCAGTTTGAATCAAGATACTCTACAAAAGGTAGAAGCTAGTGCAGCCCAAAGCTACGAGCAGTCACAACCCGTAACAGTTCAAATTTAGCCTTGTGGGATATGCTATTGTTACCTCCGAATTGAATATTAAATCTCTACAGTTCCACAGCAATTTTGCTAGTTTGGTTATACCCCACAAGCAAGTTACTGGGTATAAAGGTTTAACATGGCTCATTTAAATCAACGTCGCTCCCAAAATATTAGCGGCGACTTCTACGTAGATGCTACTTGTATTGACTGCGACACCTGTCGCTGGATGGCTCCCCAAGTATTTACCCGTAAAGATGAGCAGTCAGCAGTGTATCATCAACCAACTCATGAAACGGAAAGATTAGCTGCACTGCAAGCACTTTTATCTTGTCCCACCAGTTCTATTGGTACGGTGGAAAAACCTCAAGATATCAAAGTTGCCCAATTAAGTTTTCCTATTCCTGTAGAGGAAAATGTTTACCATTGTGGCTATCATTCAGAAAAATCTTTTGCCGCAGCCAGCTATTTTATTAAACTACCAGAAGGCAATATTTTAATAGATTCTCCCCGGTTTACACCTCCATTAGTCAAGCGTTTGGAGAAGTTGGGGGGAATTCGTTATATGTATTTAACTCATAGGGATGATGTGGCGGATCATCAACAATTTGCCCAGCATTTTCAATGTCAGCGCATCCTCCATGAGAAGGAAATTTCTGCAAATCTGAATGATATAGAAATTCAATTAACTGGTTTTGAACCGTTTGAGTTAGCACCAGATTTGTTAATTATCCCGGTTCCCGGTCATACTAAAGGGCATACTGTTTTACTCTATAAAAATAAGTTTCTATTTACAGGGGATCATCTGGCTTGGTCAGTAAGATTGCAACAGTTGTATGCTTTTAAAGATTACTGTTGGTATTCTTGGGCAGAACAAATTAAATCTATGGGGAAGCTAGCCGATTATTCTTTTGAATGGATATTACCGGGTCACGGTCGTAGATATTATGGGGATGCTAACACAATGCAAGCAGAGTTGCAAAAGTGTATTCAGTGGATGGTTGTTAGTTGTTAGTTGTTAGTTGATGGTTGACAGCTTAGGTGTGGGAGCCGCAGTAGGGGCGCATTGCGTGCGCCCTTGAGGAGTCAGTCACCCCCGCATTTTCATTGGCAGGTTGTGGGATTTTCTCATGGGGGCTAGCTAGAAAATAGGGAACTCTTAACAGGGAACTCTTAAGAGGTATTTTCATGTTTGGTTGTGTACAAACGTTCATGAGAGACTTAGATGAGACTTTCGCCTCATCTTTGGTCTTACCTTCCCTCCTACAGCAGAGACGGCTGAACTATCTGCCTTTTACCTGAGTTCGGGATAAGCTGAAACCCTCATTACACCATTGCTTGATTCTGGGATATGTCAACGTGTTTGCGTCGTTTGGACCATTCAAGGTTAAATAAACCTTCTTAACCCAAACTGATACTAAGTTGCATTCAAAGATAGTACCCAGTCATTGCGACGCTCCGTAGACGCGTTAGCGGTAAGCCACTGCGGTGGACGGGTTTCCCGGCATAAAGCAAGTGGCGCAACCCGAAGGGGTTTCCCGGCATAAAGCAACTGCCGTCAAGTGGCGCACCCGTAGGGCTTCTCGCAGAGTAGCAATCTCATTGACTCGAACTACTATGATAGAACGCAACTTGGTATGAGGTTGCCTTTAGCATTCTCATACCCTCTGCTCTAATGTTGGTTGCTGCGTTTACGTCTCAATCATGGTGAGTGCCACAGTGAGGACAAGTCCACTCTCTCTCAAGAAACACATATCTTGCACCTTCGAGTAGAAGAGTAAGGTGGGCAGTAGGTGGGTTACGCTAAATCAAGGTATATCATCAAGATTCACCACAAACTAAGCTGCTGGGGACTCTGTTCGATGTCATCCCAGGGTAGGGGTGGAATGTCAACACCAGCTTGGTGTAACAAATGATAAAAGTGACGTGCGGTGTGGGGCGATCGCTCTTCTATGGGACAATGAACAAAGAAGTAAATTCCCTTTCCCTGTTGCAACCACCGCTGACTATAAGTCACCCACTCCTCCATAAATGGCTGATTGATTTCTAAGGTGGGATGGGAAATAAACCGAATTAAGGTAAATGGCGCTGTGGTTTGAAATTGTAGGGGTAATTTGGGTTTGCGTCTTTCGGAGTGCAGTTGGGGATCGTCTTCTCCTGAGTAAATAGGGCGAGTATCTAATAAGACTCTGGCTATATTCAGTTTTTCTAATACTGCGGTTAAATTACTAGCATGGGGTTCCCGGAACCAATCTCGATGTCTTACTTCCAAGGCTAAGGGAGTTATGTTTGTTTCCCAGGCTTTGAGAAAGGTAGTTAAATCCTCTAGGAATTGGGGCGAGTAACTGGGAGGTAGTTGAGCAAACATTGGTCCTAAGTGTTTACCCAAGGGGCGCATTCTTGCGAGAAAATTACGAGCGTGGGGAATGTGTGGTTGTAGTAAGCCGTTGTGGGTGATTTCTCGTGGTAATTTGAGGCAAAATTCAAATCCTGGGGGTGTTTGGTTTGCCCAACGGGTAATGGTTTCGGGGTTGGGTGTGGCGTAGAAAGTGGTGTTTCCCTCTACCGTAGTGAAGCGACGACTATATAAATGTAAGAAATCCGTCGCACGAGTTTTAGGAGGGTAAAATTCACCAACCCAACCTTTATATGCCCAAATAGCGCAACCAATCAAGAAATTCACAAGCTGTAGGCAGATAGTGTATCTTTATGATCTATAGTAAAGCTGTGACAATGCGATCGCAAACCTTTATCGTGATTTTGATGTTTCATATCCTGAATCCTTACGCCTAAAGGATAATTTGACATTGAGTAAAGCGAAAAGCAGCACTCAATCAAGTCGCAATAATTTTAAGTTTGTAATAATTTTTCAACTAATTCATGTACATTTGTGGATGGATTTTCACATCCATCGTTCTGTTCTGCCAATCTTTTAGAATTGGCAATTGCATCATCTATTTTTGGCTTGAGTACTTCGTATAAATTAGGATCATTTTTGTCATAGCTATCTCTCTTTTTGAGAGTACCTGCTTTGATTTTTTCTGATTCCAGCCTTGCAATTAATTCACTACAACTTTGAAAAGGGCTGGTTGTATAACAGTAGTGAAGTAAAAACCAAAGTTCAAAACATGGGATCGATATTATAGCTTTGCAATTGTGAATTTCTTCTACTCTTTGACAGGCTTTTCTAAATTTTTCCTCTTTCCCATCTTCATCAAAAACACAATAAGCCATATCATATTTTGGCTTTCGTTTTGTTTTATTATCTTTCTCGTTTTTTTTAATTAAATCATAAGCTTTACTTACTACAACTGAAGGATCACCTCCAGAGCCACGAACTATTTCTACTTTAGTTGCAGTTAAATTCAAATCTTTTCTCAAAGCGCGTAAATAATTATATTCTGTTTTTTCTCCTTCTACAACAATTAAAAATATTTTCCCAGTTTTTTTCTGTCCTGGATACCGTTGGAGTCGATTAATTGCCTTACCTGTAGGAGACTTTTTTCTCGGCATGAATTAAGTATTTAATCTATTAATCAAAGGAATAGCTCCATATCGACCTGACTGGTATCCTTTTTGTAGTGATTCATCTTCATTAATTTTAAATTCTAATAATGAATACATATTGGTACTCATATTCCGATCTTTCTCTGTAAACCAAATTTGATCAGAGCGGAAAATATCTTCATCTAAAAGTGTTGTATCGTGAGTTGTAAATATTAATTGAGCATTATTTTCATTTATATCTGGATCATGAAACATTTTCACTAAAGCTTGAGAAAGTAATGGGTGTAAACTAGTATCTAACTCATCTACGATTAATAGTTCCCCATGCTGTAATACATATAGCCATAGTCCAGCAAGTTCAAATAAACGCTGTGTTCCACCAGATTCATCAGACATTTCAAATTCTATATAATTATCTGAATCATTCATCTGACGAACTGTAGTAATATCAAATCTTTTAATTTCATCTATTTCAACAAAATCTTCTTCTTCTTGTTGCTCGACTTCTTGAAAGAAACGTTTAAAAAAAGATTTTAAATTATCGGAAATAGGATTTGTTTCAATATGAATATCGAATATATCAATATCCGCATTGCGAATAAGTTTGACAACTTTTTGAGAAAATTTTTGATCCTCTTCAAGAAGACTCAGGGTAAACTCGGTAGTGCGAGAATTTGGATTTAATATACTGATTCTTTGTTGAAACCACTCGAATATTTCAGATAATTGAGGATGATTATTTTGTGCAGCATGAGAAAGAAATAGAGAATTATAACGTACAAGTTTTTGAATGCGTTTTTTCTCTCCCTTTAATCCTCGTCCAAAAGACCATTCGTATCCTTTATCATCTTGTAGATTGGGGTTTTCTGGAGAATATTTACGGAAAAACCATTTTTGTGAACTCTCATTTCGATGAGCAATTAGCCACTCTTCATATACTCTTTCTGTATTTAAAGCTAGTCCATATTCATAACGAATATCTTTATGAATAAAGATAACTTCAAAACTAGTAGGTTGTTCCCGTAATTCAGAATTAAGTCGAAAAGGCTCAATAGAAAACTTATCACCTTTCTGCATTCTACTAGCAGAATTGACTACAATATTTCTTAGAACCTGCATAGCACGCAATAAGTTACTTTTACCTGAAGCATTTGCACCATATATCACTGTACTTTTGAGTAAGCGTAGTTTATCGGTATTTGGCATCGGAAAAGTATTAGTATCCAGCATAGCCTTATCCTCAGACGCTACCATGCTGAAGGTCTGCTTCTCCTGAAATGAACGATAGTTTTCTACGCTGAACTCAATCAGCATAAATGCTATATTATTTCCCTACTTGCTTATAATTCCTCAATTGTGGCAAATATTAAAGCAAACATTCTCTATCTACACCAGCATTACTCCTTTACCCATATAAAGTTAAACCTTGTCTACCTTGAGAACCGTAGCTTTATAACGTGACTTTGGGATTGCTTCGGAGCGTCGCAATGACACACCTGAATAATTAGAAACTCCAGGTTTCAACATGAATGAGGTTTATCTCTCTCCTCCGCCTTTCTATCCTCTGTGTCCTCTGCGTCTCAGTGGTTTTTTTAATCAGTAATCCTTGGGCGAGACAGAAGTAACTACTTAGCAAAACTATAAATCTGCTGCCTCTGCAAGTTGTCACAAATAGACGAAGGTAACTGATTCAAGGGGAAACTTTGCCGATCGCACTGTACCTGTAAATGACTCAAAGGATCTGTACCGGGAGACACCAGAAATTCTAACTTCTGGATATAAGGTAAACCCACCACATGGTCTAAAATTTTAGCGATCGCTTGCAGGTAAGGATGCTCCTGTTGCTGATACCAATCTGGAGATGCTACCAGGGGCTGATCTAAACCCAAGTGTATGGTTAAAGATGGTTTATCAAATAATGCGATCGCTACTGGACGAGCTTCTTCCTGTAATAATAAATTATGGGTTTTGGCTAAATGTCGCAGTTTTTCCAGTCTTTGGTAACGCTCTGTCACCCCTTGGGGGTCATCTTGCCAGTGCAGGGCTACCGTAAGCAAATAAGTCTGCAAAAGCATATGACCCAATTTTTTCGCCTTGGTGGCTAAGTAATTGGAATTGTAGTCATTGGATTCAATTAGCAAGGGAACTCGATCCACAACTTCCAAACTATAACCCTTTAACCCTGCAATTTTACGGGGATTATTGGTAATCAAACGAATCTTATGTACACCTAAATCCATCAGCATTTGCGCCCCCATGCCATAGTCTCGCAAGTCGGCGGGGAAACCCAAACGCTCGTTTGCTTCTACCGTATCCAGTCCCATATCCTGCAAGGAATAAGCTTTTAACTTATTCACCAAACCAATACCTCGCCCTTCTTGACGCAGGTATACCACAACACCTTGTCCTGCTTCTTCAATCATTTTCAAGGCGGCTTGGAGTTGCATCCGACAATCACAGCGTAGGGAACCCAAAGAGTCACCAGTTAAACATTCCGAATGCATCCGCACCATGACCGGGTGATCCCCAAACTCAGAGGGATTGCCCTTGACAATGGCAACGTGTTCGGAATTATTCAAGGTGTGACGGTAGGCATAAATTTGGAAATTACCGAACTGGGTGGGTAACTCCGCCACGGTTTCCCGCATCACCAAGCGATCATGTTGCAGGCGATAACTAATTAAGTCGGCAATGCTAATAATTTTTAGTTGATGATGGCGAGCATATTCAAACAACTGGGGTAAACGCGCCATTGAACCATCGGGGTTTTGAATCTCACAAATCACCCCCGCCGGGTACAATCCAGCTAATCTGGCTAAATCTACCGCCGCTTCCGTATGTCCTGCCCTTTTTAATACCCCACCTTTTTTGGCACGAATGGGGAAAATATGTCCTGGGCGGCGTAAATCTTCCGGCTTAGTATCTGGGTTAAGTGCTACCTGAATAGTACGGGCACGGTCTTCTGCCGAGATGCCAGTGGTAACTCCCAAATTGGGTCCAGCATCGATACTGACAGTAAATGCCGTTTGATTTGTATCCGTAATATTACTGACCATCAATGGTAAATCTAGCTGATCCAAGCGATCGCCCATCATCGCCAAACAAATTAACCCCCTAGCTTCCACTGCCATAAAATTAATCGTATCGGGGGTAGCAAATTGGGCAGCACAAATTAAATCGCCTTCATTTTCGCGGTTTTCATCATCTACCACGACAATGGTACGGCCTGCCTTGAGGTCGGCTAAGGCGGCATTAATAAAATCAAATTGAAAAGAGGAGGGTGACAATGTTGCACCATTGGGATTGGGACTAACGTCGGATTCCCCTACTTGTGCTGATTGCCATTCATGATTAGACTGCGACACAGAGACTTCCAGTTCGGAAACGTAAATTTTTTTAACAAATTTCTATATGTTGTATTGTACCTCTTTTGATAGACACCAGCAGGATAGTAGCAATGATTCGATAACATAACAGGGATATCTGCCCTAAAATAGGGTCTTATACCATTTTGGATTTTAGATTTTAGATTTTGAGGACAGCGTGGTCTTGGGGAGCGATTGCAGTCTTGTGGAGCCAGTCCGGTCTTGGGGTCTCCCCAAATGGAGGAAATGGCGTGGTTTCCCATTATCTATACTCCTAGGGGTTTAAAACCCCATCCCCTACGGGTTGTTTGTTTTGTGTTGGGGTTTAAATCCCCATTACAAAACGTAATTACGAATTACGAATTACGAATTACGAATTGTTTAAAGATGCGGGAGCAACTTCTTGCAGAGGAGAGCAAATGGCGTGGTTTCCCCCATGAACAACTGTCAGGGATTAAGAATCACCTTCTGTATCTGTGTTCTGCAAATCCATTTTTTGCATTCTTGGTTCAAACACGAATCCCCTAATAGCAGGAGAAAACTAGACTCTAATTTTTGATTAAGTGTGGGAATAACTCACCCATCCACTGCCAAACTACCTTATTACCTTATGGGTATTGACAGGAGTCAGGAATGGTGAAAAATAAACAGCTACCTAAAAAAATAGATAAGGATTTTGTATCATGGGCAATTTTAGACGCGTACCCATTGGTATTGTCGGCGCGTCAGGTTATGGCGGAGTGCAGTTAGTCAGACTACTAATGGATCATCCAGAGGTAGAAATAGTTTATTTGGGAGGGGAAAGTAGTGCAGGTAAATCCTTTGCGGATATTTACCCCCATTTAGCTCATGCATGTGACCTGCAAGTGGAAACATTAGATCCAGACCTGATTGCACACCGTACAGAAGTGGTGTTCCTTTCTTTGCCAAATGGGCTGGCTTGTCACCTTGCACCCCAACTAATCGAGAAAGGTTGTAAAGTACTGGATTTGAGTGCAGACTATCGATTCCAGGATCTATCAACTTACGCCAATTGGTACGGTAAAGAAAGGCAAGATCATGCAGTAGCCAGCACAGCTATTTATGGACTACCAGAATTGTACCGCGATCGCATTTCCGAAGCCCAACTAATCGGTTGTCCTGGTTGCTATCCCACTGCTAGCCTCCTAGCATTATCACCTTTGCTGAAACAAGGTTTAATCATCCCCGAAACAGCCATTATTGATGCTAAGTCTGGTACATCTGGTGGGGGAAGGCAGGGTAAAATCAATATGTTACTCGCCGAAGCTGATAATTCCCTTGGCGCTTATGGTGTTGCTAGTCACCGCCATACCCCAGAAATTGAGCAGATTTGTAGCGACTTGGCAGGCCATGAAGTCACGGTACAATTCACTCCACACCTCATACCAATGGTGCGGGGCATTTTAGCCACAGTCTATGCCACACTCCGTGACCCTGGTTTAGTTAGGGATGATTTAATTACCATTTATAGAGCCTTTTACCGTAATTCCCCTTGGGTGAAGATTTGTGAGCCTGGTGTTTATCCCCAGACAAAATGGGCTTGTGGCAGCAATCTTTGTTATATAGGCATAGAAGTTGACCCGCGTACAGGTCGCATAATCGTTATGTCAGCAATTGACAACTTGATTAAAGGACAGGCGGGTCAAGCAGTGCAATGTATGAACATTATGATGGGTTGGGATGAAACCCTGGGATTGCCCAAGTTGGGTTTTTATCCTTAAGGATAGAGGTTGGGTGTTAGGTGCTAGGGAATAGGGAGCAGAGGGAGCAGAGGGAGATAAAATAGCCAACTAACAACTAACAACCAACAACTAACAACTAACAACCAACAACTGTCAACTCCCTCCTCCTACCTCGGTCCCATACCTACGGTACCGGCATAAATGGCGCGATCGCTTAATTCATCTTCTATCCGTAACAAACGGTTATATTTTGCTACCCGTTCACTACGACACAGGGAACCTGTTTTAATTTGACCCGCACGGGTGGCTACGGCTAAGTCAGCAATGGTGGTATCTTCTGTTTCCCCGGATCTATGGCTAATTACGGAACGAAAACCATTGCGGGTGGCTAAATCAATGGTTTCTAAAGTTTCCGTCAGGGAACCAATTTGATTGAGTTTAATCAAAATAGCGTTACCGGCTTTTTGCTCAATCCCCTTTTGTAACCGTTGGGAGTTGGTAACAAATAAATCATCCCCAACTAACTGTACCTGGCTACCAATCTTAGTTGTTAGGGATTGCCAATTTTGCCAGTCTTCCTCATGCAAACCATCTTCAATGGAAACAATGGGGTATTGGCTAACCAACTGCGCCAAATAATCGATAAATTCCCCTGGAGAATGGGGCTTACCATCATAAACATACTGCCCATCTTGGTAGAATTCGCTGGCAGCCACATCCAACGCCAAAGCTACCTGTTCCCCTGGCTTATAACCAGCCTTTTCAATGGCAGCCACCAGTAACTCTAACGCCACCTGATTTGACTCTAGGTTGGGAGCAAACCCACCTTCATCACCCACACCAGTCAGTAAACCCTTCTCACTCAAAACCTGGGCAAGGGTGGCAAATACCTCCGCACCCCAGCGTAAAGCCTCCCGGAAGGAAGTAGCACCCACAGGGACAATCATAAATTCCTGAAAGTCCACATTATTCGCCGCATGGGCACCACCGTTAATTACATTCATCAACGGCACCGGCAGTAAATTCGCCAAGGGACCACCCAAATAGCGGTAGAGGGGAATTCCTAAAGCTTCTGCCCCAGCCTTGGCTGCTGCCAGGGAAATTGCCAAAATTGCATTGGCACCCACATTAGACTTATTCCCCGAACCATCTAACTCAATCATCATGCGATCGATTAATTCTTGGTTGAGGGCATCCACCCCTAACAATTTTGGTGCCAAAACTTCCTTGGCGTTTTGTACTGCCTTGAGTACTCCCTTGCCACTGTAACGACTTTTATCTCCGTCCCGCAGTTCGTGCGCTTCAAAGGTACCTGTAGAAGCACCACTGGGAACCTGTGCTAGTCCGATAGCACCATTCAATAACTGTACTTCCGCCTCTATAGTAGGTTTACCCCGCGAGTCGAGAATTTCACGGGCAACAATTGTCTCAATTGCAGTATCTAGAGTGTTCATCATTTGTGTTTCGTCCTTTTGTGGAGTCTATTCACCAACTATTTCAGCTGCACAGCCCCAATGGTTAGCATAGGGGTTTTAGGTGTACTCTAGGCAGATATTAAAGAAGAATTTTCGGTTAGGGTATGGGGAATGTTGAGAATTATGAATTATCCTGATGTGAAAATGCTCAACTTTTGATTTTTTCTAGGTCAATAAACCTGTAAGCATAGCTATGCCGTAGGCTTTAGGTAATTAAGTTTTGTAACGGGGATTTTCTTTATTACTGATTACTTATTACTTATTACTTCCCCCTTGTGGGGCTGCTCCTAACATATAAGCCACCCCATACCCAGCTAAAAGCATTACTGATAACAGATAACTGTTAACTGATAACTGAAACGCGGTATATTCGGTGAAAGCAGCGTCGGAAATAAGCAGTGGCAAAAATTATTGCTATTCTCAATGGCAAAGGGGGAGTTGGTAAAACCACTACCGCCATCAACTTGGCTGCATCCTTTGCCCAAGAACACAAAGTTCTGCTGGTTGATACAGATATTCAGGGTTCAGCTAGTTGGTGGTTTGGACGGAGTGAGAATTCCATGGGATTCGATTTAGCTTCAGAGACAGATGCCCAACTTTTAAGTAATTTACAGAAAATAACAGGTTACGATTTAGTAATAGTAGATACACCTCCGGCGTTGCACTCAGAAGCATTAGCAACGGTAGTAGCAGTTGCAGATTATCTCATTTTGCCCACACCGCCAGCACCGATGGATTTAGCCGCGCTCATTGAGACAGTCACGGCAACCGTCATGCCTGTGGGAACTCCTCATCGGGTACTACTAACTAAGGTAGATCCCCGCAGTTTAGGAGAAGCACAAGAAGCGCAGAATACTTTGATGCAGTTAGGAATACCTGCTTATCATACTGTGGTTCGCGCCTATAAGGCTCACGAACGGGCAGCACTTGAAGGTGTAGCAGTCCATCAATGGCGAGGTAGAAATGCTAGGGAAGCGGAATCAGACTACCACTGTGTTGCAGCAGAAATTAAACGTGATTGGAGGAAATAGGTAGCCATGCCCAGAAAACGTCTTTCTAATTTAATTCAAGAAGAAGCAGAAGCTCAAAAGCTGTCACCGAATCAAGCAGATGCATCTGCCATCGATGTGGAAGCTCAAATTGTAGAGAGTGAATCTGATGAAGGTTCAACATCTAATTCCCAAGCTGAAGTAAAAACAGAACCAACCCCCACTTCCGCGCCCAAATCACCTAAGTCCAAACCAATGGCTCCAACCAAAGCAAATTTAGAAAATACAGTCAAGGAATTAACACAAAACTTAGAACAAGCCCATCAGACAGAAGAAGAACTCAGGGAGCAGATTAGCACATTGCGATCGCATTTATCCGAGCAGGAATCTTTGACAGAACAACTCAATCAAGAGTTAACAGCCCAAAAAACATTAGTAGAAAAGCTAAATAAAGAATTAGCGGCGCAACAAGCATTGGCAGAGAAGCTCAATCAAGAACTGGATGCAACTAAAAAAGATGCCCTGCAATTAGCCGAAACGAATACAAAGTTAACGGATGAAATGGGGGCGATGAAACAGGGGAGTATGAAACAGAGGACTACTAAACAACAAAGTAGCCTTGTTTATAAGTCAACTAAATATCCGAAAAGAATTCCTCGCCCCATAGTTGCTAAGAATCGTTCGGAAGAAGAAGGAGCTAAAAGTTCATCCCAGATGTGGTTACTCGATTAAAGGCATTGAAACGTAAAAAACCCCCAGATAGATTTATCTGTGGGGTAAAAAGTCAAAAGCCAATCCAAAATCTAAAATCTAAAATCCAAAATTGTTTGACACCCCTCTTCGTCAAGGATTTTTACGGGGGGATGAACGAAATTTTGCGTGGGATTTCTAACTAAGTATCCAAAAAATAACTCCCCACACTTGGGATGATGGGATGATGAAGTAATAAGTAATAAAGATAAATTTGTCCCTTTGTCTCCTTCACTCCTTCCCTCCTTCCCTCCTTCCCTCCTTCCCTCCTTCCCTCCTTCCCTCCTTCACTCCTTCACTCCTTCACTCCCACACTCCCCACACTCCCCCATCTCCGGGAACATCCACAGCAGAAAAATCATCCATTTAATCTTTTGTTTTTCTTGAGTCATATCTTAAAAGGATTTTATCCAACTTTATTGCCCAAAATCGTCCTAAATATGGCAATCTGAAAAGCATAGACTGAGAAAATCTGATATTTTTGCTACTGCAAAGAGGTTATGCAAACTCTGCCCACATCCCAAGATGTAAATGCCGCATCCAGTCAACCGACTATTGATACCACCATTAAGCGGCGCAAAACTCGCCCTGTAAGGGTTGGCAATGTCACCATTGGGGGTAATCACCCAGTGGTGGTGCAATCGATGATTAATGAAGATACCCTGGACATTGAGGGTTCTGTGGCAGCAATTCGTCGTCTCCATGAAATTGGTTGCGAAATTGTCCGCGTCACCGTACCTAGCATGGCTCATGCCAGAGCTTTATCAGAAATTAAAGCAAAATTAATCAAAACTTATCAAGATGTCCCCATAGTTGCCGATGTCCATCACAACGGCATGAAAATTGCCTTGGAAGTCGCCAAGCATATAGAAAAGGTGCGAATTAATCCAGGGTTATATGTATTTGAAAAGCCAAATTCCCAGAGAACTGAATATACTCCCAGGGAATTTGATGAAATTGGCGAAAAAATCCGGGAAACCCTAGAACCCCTGGTAATTTCCCTCCGGGATCAAGGAAAAGCCATGCGGATTGGGGTTAATCATGGTTCCCTGGCGGAGAGAATGCTATTTACCTATGGGGATACTCCAGAAGGGATGGTGCAATCGGCATTAGAATTTATTCGCATTTGCGAATCCCTAGATTTCCGCAACCTGGTAATTTCCATGAAAGCCTCCCGCGTACCTGTAATGATTGCTGCTTATCGCCTCATGGCACAGCAGATGGATTTACTCGGTATGGATTATCCCCTGCACTTAGGGGTGACGGAAGCTGGTGATGGGGAGTACGGACGAATTAAATCCACCGCCGGAATTGCCACCTTATTAGCCGATGGGATTGGGGATACCATTCGCGTTTCCCTCACAGAATCCCCAGAAAAAGAGATACCCGTATGCTATAGCATTCTCCAGGCTTTAGGGTTGCGGAAAACTATGGTAGAATATGTTGCCTGTCCTTCCTGTGGACGTACCTTATTTAACCTAGAAGAAGTTCTGCATCAGGTAAGGGAAGCTACCAAGCACCTCACCGGTTTGGATATTGCCGTTATGGGCTGTATTGTCAATGGGCCGGGAGAAATGGCGGATGCAGACTACGGTTATGTCGGCAAAACACCTGGTTATATTTCTCTCTATCGTGGGAGAGAAGAAATTAAAAAAGTTCCGGAAGATAGAGGAGTAGAAGAGTTAATTAATTTAATTAAGACCGATGGACGTTGGATAGATCCTTAAAATTTTCCATAAGTTTTGTATCAGCGATGACTAAAATCGTCGAATTACAAAGTATTTATGGGGAAACAACAACATATGCTCGATCGCGACATGGAAGCCTGTGTTAGATTGGGCATACTGACTATTTTTTTTCTCTAGCCGGGCAGCTGTCATTATGGTGATTACTAGAAATGGGCTTGTTTTAGGTGCTACGGCAGTAACGCTATCTACAATTGCCGTTACTAGCCTAGGCCTTCACTCACAAGGACAAGCTTTATTCAAAGAAAGTCCCAAGGAATTGGTGGACGAGGTATGGCAAATTATTTATCGCCAATACGTAGATGGAACTTTTAATCAAGTAGATTGGCAAGCTGTTCGTCGAGAGTACTTGAATAAGTCTTACGGCAATAGACAACAGGCTTATAAGTCCATCCGGGAAATGCTGAAAAAACTGGATGACCCCTACACCCGGTTTATGGATCCCAAGGAATTCAAGAATATGCAGGTGGATACCTCTGGGGAGTTAACAGGGGTTGGTATCCAAATAGGGATGGGTGAAGAGACCAAAAGGCTAACTGTGATAGCCCCAATTGAAGATACACCAGCTTTTAAAGCGGGGATTCAAGCCAAAGATATTATTACCAAGATCGACGGTAAAAGTACTGAGGGGATGGATACAAATCAGGCTGTCTCCCTGATTCGCGGTAAGGTGGGCACTAGTGTAGTTCTAACCATCTCCCGTAACGGCAAAGAAAAAGATATCAGAATTGTTAGGGCAAAAATTGAAATTCACCCAGTACGCTATTCTCAGCAACGTACAAAACAAGGTCTTATTGGTTACATACGTCTAAATCAGTTTAGTGCTAATGCCACTAAGGAAATGCGAGATGCGATTAAAGATTTAGAACGTAAGAAAGTAGAAGGATATGTGTTAGACCTACGGGGTAATCCCGGTGGTTTGCTGTATTCTAGTGTGGAAATTGCCCGTATGTGGCTGGATAAGGGTACAATTGTTGCTACCAAGAGTCGCTTCGGGGAGAGAGAACGGGAAGTCGCCAGAGGTAGGGCATTGACAAATAAACCGATGGTAATCCTGGTAGATAAAGGTAGTGCAAGTGCCAGTGAAATCCTGTCTGGTGCTTTGCAGGACAATAAACGAGCCATTTTGATTGGTTCTAAGACTTTTGGTAAGGGATTAGTACAATCGGTACGTCCCCTTGACGATGGTTCGGGTGTGGCAGTCACAATTGCTAAATATTTTACCCCTAAGGGTAGAGATATTAATAAACAAGGAATTGCCCCCGATGTCAAGTTTGAAATGACAGATGAGCAACGAAAAACTCTCTGGCTGAAAGAACGGCAAACAGTTGGAACTCTTGCAGATCCCCAATTTGCTAAAGCTGTAGAAGTTTTGGGGGAAAACATTGCCAAGCGAAATTCAAGGGCGGAAAAAACTCAAAAATAAACTAAGTGAAGGAAGAAGGAAGAAGGAAGAAGGAAGAGGGAAGGAGTGAAGGAGTGTAGACGCGAAGCGGCTTCCCGAAGGGTAGGAGTGAAGGAGTGAAGGAGTGAAGAAATAATCTTTTTTCATCGGGACTTCCTTCTACCTCCTGCAGTATCCGTTGGCAGAAGCTTTCGGCCAAAAGTCAAAATTGAGTTCCCCGACTTCCTTAAATAAGTTGGGCAGCTAAACACTCGCTACTCTTCAAAATTAAGGGAATACCAAGAAATAAATTATTCTATCAAAACATAATGGGAGGGTGAGAACCCCTACGATTTATCGAGGGGATGAAACCCAACCCAAAGGGCTAAACGCATTTGTGATACTCGTAAAGACTGGCATTTTAAGTTAGCTCATAAGCTTTGCGATGAAGCAGGAATGATTTTTGTTGAGGATATTGATTTCCGTGTGTGGGCTAGGGGGATGTTTTGTAAGCACACCCTTGATGCTGGATTTGGGCAATTTGTTTCAATCTTGCAATGGGTATGTTGGAAACGTGGAGTGTATTTTGCCAAAGTGAACAAAGACTACACATCTCAAGTTTGTCCTCAATGCAATGCCCACACTGGAAAAAAAGAGTTAAAAGACAGGATTCATTTTTGTCCGGAATGCGGCTACACAACACATCGAGATGTAGCAGCAGCACAAGTGATCCGCAACAGAGGTGAGACAGCGCTGCGGGAGGGTTTCCCTCACCAGGCGACTGCAAACCCGAAGGGGGTCAACGCGCTGGGACGCAGCGTGGAGCAAATTGCCTGTGGAGACGGTCTGACGGGGACCCGAAACGGTCTAGTTAAGAGTCTAAGAAGCAGGAAAAAGGGTGGAAAAGCACGGCTTTAGCCTGCTTTGTAACATCCTTTGAGAATCCCTGTGCATTTATGCCAGGTGCGACCCGTTCGCCAGAAATGAGTAATAATACTCAGGGATTGGCGGCGAGTAGTACACAAGGAATGTTAAAACATTCCGAATTTGTACCTTGACAACTTGTTATTCGTGTAGGTGCAATTCC
>JASJDS010000179.1 GCA_030065055.1 Calothrix sp. MO_192.B10 | reverse complement strand
GTTCTATAACCCAAGAGATTGTGGATGCCGTGCCCCTACGAATCATATATGTGTGGCAAACATTATTTGAATATTTGTTCGCGGGTGGTGGGCACGGCGTGGGTTGTGATTGTTCTATAACCCAAAAGATTGTGGATGCCGTGCCCCTACGAATCATATATGTGTGGCAAACATTATTTGAATATTTGTTTACGGGTGGTGGGCACGGCGTGGGTTGTGATTGTTCTATAACCCAAGAGATTGTGGATGCCGTGCCCCTACGAATCATGTATGTGTGGCAAACATTATTTGAATATTTGTTTACGGGTCTGGGCACGGCGTGGGTAAGATTGTTGTATTACCCAAGAGATTGTGGATGCCGTGCCCCTACAGGATAATTTTTTCGATATCGCTAATAACTGATAACTGAAAAACAATGGTACGTTTAAAATTATGGCAATGGATTGTATTAATAATGCCGATCGCAGTTATTATCGGCTTTTTATTGTCAGCAGCAGGATGGCAAATCCATGAGTGGGGTATTAACTGGATTTGGGCGATATTTATCCTGGTGTTCGCTGGTTGGCGGTGGTTACTAGCCAAATGGACTGATCCTGTGGTCAGGGAATTGGAAACTGCGATCGCTCAAGTAAATCAAGAATTATCATTTCAGGTAGAAGCTGTCACCACTACTGCCACAGCAAAAGATACTATCAGCCAAGTAGAAGCAGCATTACAAGAAATTCTGGTAAATAGCCAAGACGATAGCTTAATTTGGGAAGATTGGCAGACTTTCTGGCAGAGATGCCAAGATTTGGTAGTTGCGATCGCACGTATTTACTATCCCGAAGTCAAATACCCGCTCCTGAATATCTATATACCCCAAGTCTATGGATTGATTCGGGGAACGGTGGATGATATGGATCGGTGGATGCAACAATTATCACCCGTCCTCAATCAAGTTACCGTGGGACAAGCTTATCAAGCCTATGAAGTTTACCAACGCTTGGAACCATCAGTCCGGAGGTTGTTAAAAATATGGAATTGGGCACAATGGTTATTCAATCCCTTAGCTGTATTGGCAAAGAAAGCCAGTCAAAGTTCTAACGAACAAGCCACCCAACAACTACTGGTAAATTTGGGTCAATTACTGCGAGAAGTCGCCTTGCGAAATTTATGTCGTCAAGCCGTTGCTCTCTACAGTAGCGAAACCTTACCAACTTTAGAGGTTACCGCCATTCCAACCCAACTACCAGAAACAAAAACCCAAACCCTGCGAGAAATCCTCACCCAAGCCCAACCCGTGGAAGCAGTGGAGCAAAAACCTATAGATATATTATTGGTGGGACGCACGGGTTCTGGTAAAAGTAGCTTAATTAACACCCTGTTTCAATCGGAAAAGGCAGAGGTAGATGTGTTACCAAGCACAGATAAAATTCAGAGTTATTACTGGGAAAGCCCAACAGGTGAAACCCTCACACTCTGGGATACCCCCGGTTACGAACAAGTGAAACGTGCAGATTTACGCCAGTTGGTGCTGGATTATGCCCATAAAGCCGATTTGCTGTTATTGATTAACCCAGCTTTAGATCCAGCATTGCAAATGGATGTAGATTTTCTCCAAGCCCTTGCCACCGAAGTTACCCTTACGGGTTCGCCAGTTGCTTCAAGTCGGGGAACCCGCCCAACGCACTGGCTCACCGACTTACCCGTAATTACCGCAGTCACCCAAGTCGATCGCCTGCGTCCGGTGCGGGAATGGCAACCACCTTATAACTGGCAATTGGGTGAGTCTACCAAGGAAATCAATATTCGCCAAGCGGTGGAATATCGCCTCCAGGAGTTGGGGAAATACTGTCAATTGGTACTACCCATAGTTAATAAAGATACAATTCAGCCTAGGGATGCTTGGGGCATAGATGACCTTTCTGTGGCATTATTAGAAGCGATCGCTCCAGCAAAAAAATCGCGCCTTGCCCGCTTTTTACGTAACTTAGAGGCTCGTACCGTCGCTACTGCCCAAATCATCGATCGCTACACCCTGCAAATGGCAACAACCGAAGGACTCACCGTATTACTCAAAAGTCCCGTCCTCCAGTTTATATCCACCCAATCCACCGGCTCTGCCACCGTGGGAAATCTCCTAGCCCAGCAAATTCCCGTGGAACAGCTACCCGTAGTCATTGGCAAGTTGCAGATGGCATATGATCTGTTTTCCCTGTTGAATACGGAGGATAATCTTATCAAATTTGACTTATTGTCACTGTGGAAATTACTGGTAAAAGATAGTGGTTCTAGCGATCGTCATGCTTGGTCATTGGGTCATGCTTTAGTGGAGTATTGGACGCAAAATTTGACCGTAGAACAACTATACCAGCGTTATGAGTATTATCTTCAGCTTGAGAATGGCTAGTGGTCTTTTTCATTAATTTTGACGAGTTGCGGGTGCGAGCGATCCCCGACTTCTATCCTAGGAATTGCTACAATGTGCAGATATTGATTTAGAAGTCGGGGATCTGTTCCCTAGCCATCAGAACTTATGGGACAGACCACTACTTCGGTTAGTAATTGCGTTAGTTAATTAACCAAATAAACCTGCTACAGGACAACTAAAACCAGGTAATAATGGGGAAGTTAGTTCATCATCAACAAACAATGTCTCTACTAATACCAACATAGCCTGTTTTCGGCGATAAACCTGAATTTGCTGTAACTGCCAATTGGCAATCCAGTATTCTCTGACACCTTGGGAAGCATAAAGTTTTAGTTTTACTTCTTTATCTCTGCGTTCGTTGATTTCTCCTGGTGAGAGTACTTCAATCACTAACTCTGGAGCGACGGTTAAATGTCCTGCATTATCTAATCCAGCAGCTAATCGCTCTTTGCTAATCCATACCACATCGGGAATTACATTATCCGCATCACTAAAAATTACACCAGCACCACTATTAGTTTCCCCTAAACCTGTTTGTTCTGACCAAAGATTCAACACCGTAGAAATATTTGTACAAAACTTTTGATGCTTCCAATGTGGTGCTCTTGTCACAAATAATTCCCCGTCGATAATCTCATAGCGATTGCCGTTATCTGGTAATAATTCTAAATCGCTGGTAGTCCAACGTACCCGCTCTGTGGTAGTGGAATTCATATAAGTACTCCCAGAGTTTATGATTCTATTTTATCAAGCAGTTTTAATTTTCTACTTGGGGCTATTTATGAATTCTCATTCTTCCACCAGAAAACCTTACGGAATGAAAATTCTACCTGCTCCCATGTAGTTTTCAAGATCGAGTAAAATTTCAATCATCCGAGTAGCGCATTTTTCTCTATAGTTACGCTCATCAAACCGACTGGGGTTTGCAATTGTCAGAATTGGTAGTGAATTAGTTGTGTTCTCATCGCGGATTGTCCGCTCTAACGAGTCAGCTCCCTTCATATTCCGGTTAGCTGTAATCAGAATCATCTGGTTTGTTTGAGCAAATCTCCAAACATCGCAATCGCTACTATTCATGGGCAACCCAACTTCCTTAAACGTGAAGAAACGAATGGGTAATACATCAAGCCATCCTTCAGCCGAAAGTGTTCCCCAAAATAAAACAGCATCCCCTGTTAAGTTGTAATCAATCAGGAAGTTCATGATTGGTTTTCTATTCGCTCTTTCCATGCTTGAAGTTTGGCACGGAGTTCTTCCTGTCCTGGCTTAGGAGGCATAGCTGCAATTTGAGTAAATCGTTCGCGATTTTGTTCTTGCCAATATTGCCGAATTTCCTCTGCTGTTTGCAGAAATTCTTGATATTCAGTTTCCACCTCTGTGCGATGTGATTCAATATAGGCTAAAGCTGAACTAACCTGTTCATCACTCAAGCAGAGTTTTTCACTAATTAACTTAGGTGGGTACTGAGCCTTCAAGTAATCCATCACATCATAAAGGTTGATGCGGGTGCCGGAGATGGTTAGTCCGCGCTCAGTACGAATGATGGTAGGTTGATTGTTGGATACATTTGCCATACCTCAAGCCTCTTAGACTATGCATCTATGGATTTTGTTGGAATAGTTAGGCAATTTGAAGCGTACTGGGGTCAGGGATAGATTCACCTTCTGATTGCCAAGCTTCCAAGTACATTTCAATCACTTCTTCACCGTTAATAATTGCTTCTGCACGAGTTTTGCCATAAGTGCAAGGCATAACAACGCGATTGGCAAACTCTGGAATTGTGACTAGAAAAAGCTGATCTTCATTAGACCATTGAATAATCATGCTGTATCTATTCATTAATCCTCGTCCTCCCTTAGCTCTTCTAGTTCATTTAATAACTGCGTTAGCTGTTTTTCTAGGTAGAGTGGCACATCATCTCCATCCTTGCCTGGAATTGTCAGTGTTTTTCTGAGCAGAGGATGTTGCCAGCGCTCATGGCTACCTTTGCCGCGCTTGGGTAGATAAACAAAACCTTCACGCGCAATTTGAGCTTTCAATTCTCGAATTTTCCTAGGCATGGATATTGATGTGGTTCTCTACTCTATTTTCTCACTTTCTCATGCTCTTAGATTGCTGCGAAAGCTAAAATACATCCCACAGCACTGGAAAATGTTTTTAGTGAAGACTTACACAATTAACGAAAATATACCGCAGCAGTCTGACGAAATTACGACCTCAGAGCAATTAGGCGATCGCATTTCTATTTTCGCGGTAAAATCGATAATTGCCTCAGGAACTCTAACACCCATGTTTAGCGTCTGCAATCACAATTTTTATATTTCTTTCTTCAAATTAAAATTTCATTAACTCCCAATATCCGATTCCATTGGGGTTTAAACTATCCTTTATTTGTCCCGAATGAAATCTACGGGATTATTCCATCCATTTGTCAGCAAGAACTTGACACTGATAAATTTACCCTTATCCTTGCCTAAATCTACCAGCGAACTCAATTTTCTCTGCCCTATTAGATAGCAAGCTAGGGAAAATGGTTTCTGTATGATAACGGTTATTCAGCAAAGCCCAGCAAGATTGTTATGGTTTTTGACCTTGCAGCCAACAATACAATACCACCTTGGTACTGGCGATCGCATCCTCTGGAAGAGTGTACTGGTTCTGATGTTTTTGCCGCTTTATTTTTGCCCACCTCCGATCTGGGAATTGCTACTTTACTGGAAAGTCCCTACCCTACTCCCACGGATTATCCCCAGCTCGCTCGCTATTCTATTTGTGCGGGTGGTCCTCGGATCATAAATGGTCAACCCCAGATGTGGACACCACCATTGGGAGAAATACTGCCATTTCTGGAAAATTTATTAAAACGTCAACCAGGTGAAGCAGTTAGCCCAGAAAATTCTGCTCCAATTCCTGCACTTCCATTTACAGGAGGTTGGTTGGGTTGGCTAGGATATGATCTTGCTTGGGAAATTGAAGCATTACCCCACACGAAACCTGATTCTTTGCCATTTCCCGTAGCTTTTTGGTATGAGCCAGAGTGTTTTGCTGTTTTAGATCACCAAGAACAAGTTTTGTGGCTAGCCGCCAGTAGTACCGAACAATTGGATGGACTGGAGAAGAAATGGGTGGAGGGAAGGAGTGATGGAGTAGGGGCGGGGTTTCCCCGCCCGGAGGGAAGGAGGGAAGGAGGGAAGAATTATAACTCCGAACTCCGAACTCCGAACTCCGAACTCCGAACTCCCCCAATTCCCAAGTTCTTCACATCCCAGGAGGATTACGAAACGGCTGTCAATCGTGCGAAGAAGTATATCCAAGCAGGAGATATTTTCCAGACAAATCTTTCCCTGAGATTTGCTGCTACAACTCAAGCTTCTGGCTGGGAAATCTACCACACCTTACACACCATCAATCCTTCTCCTTTTGCCAGTTATTGGTATACCCCTTGGGGGGAAGTAATTAGCTGTTCCCCAGAAAGATTAGTACAATTGCACCAGGGACAGGCTCAAACCAGACCAATAGCCGGGACGCGATGGCGGGGGAAAAATCCCCAGGAAGATGCCCAATTGGCAACTGAGTTATGTAGTAATACCAAAGAACTTGCCGAACATGTCATGTTAGTGGATTTAGAACGCAATGACTTAGGTAGAGTTTGTCAGTGGGGTACTGTAACTGTTGATGAATTACTCACCATTGAACGTTACAGCCATGTGATGCATCTTGTGAGTAACGTCACAGGCAGATTAAAAAATTCTGTAACTGGAGTGGATTTAATTCGTGCCATGTTTCCTGGAGGGACGATTACAGGGTGTCCCAAGGTGCGCTGTATGGAAATTATAGAAGAATTGGAACCAACTAGGCGTAGCTTATTTTATGGTTCTTGCGGGTACTTAGATTGGCAAGGCAACTTGGATTTAAATATTTTGATTAGAACCCTGCTATTGGTTCCCGTTTCAGCCACTGCAACCAACTTTGATACAAAAATAGATGAAGATACACAAAAGCCACCAAAATCTGTCACAGAAACTTCATATCCCCCCATCCCATCAACCGATCAATCCTGCTATGATGCGGAAGACCCTCATCAAGGTATTGATGCTCGGATAACACCAGGAGGGTATTTGCCAGATTGCTCTACCTCCACCACAAATCCTCAACAGCATTTACCATCAACTTTGTGGGGGGAAATACCTCACAGCTCGCCAAAACTGAATTTGATTTGGGGACAAGTAGGAGCCGGAATTGTGGCAGACAGCGTTCCAGAGAAAGAATGGTATGAATCTCTGCACAAAGCACGGGCACAATTAAAGGCACTAGCAATGGTATTGAATCAAGATTGACAAATGCATCAATTTCCTAATTGCTAGTAATTGTAGGAGAATTAGGAATTGGGCATTGTCTGCAAAGATTGTGGCAACCAGGAGCAGTTACCATCTATCGGCACTTTTTGCCTCCAATTACACCACTTTAAGTACTCATACTCCAGTATGAAATGAAATCAGACAACAACTTAGAAACTTACATAAATCATCCAACTTGGGGTTTGCTCTATAGGGTTTGTATGGTTGAGCAAAACCAAGAACTGTTCACAACACTTTATGCCCAACGTCTTTTCTTTTTAGTAACCACCGATCCTAAAGGACTTAAATTTCAGCCCATAGGACGCACAGAAGCCAGAATGCTTCTGGAAAATCGATTACGCAGTCTACGTCGCACAGGACCAGCTCAAGAGTACGATCAGCTTCAGAATGTTTTTAAAATGACCTTCCAATGATTGATTCCATTCACGAACGCATTCAAGCTGTACGCTCAAAATTGCCAGATTCAGTCCGGTTAATTGCCGTGACTAAAACAGTTTCGTCTGAAGTAATTCGCTCTGCCTATGATGCGGGTATCCGGGATTTTGGTGAAAACCGCATCCAAGAAGCCATCAACAAACAGGTGGATTTACAAGACTTAACTGATATCACCTGGCATTTTATTGGTCATTTACAGAGCAATAAAGCCAAAAAAGCAATTCAACATTTTCCTTGGATTCATTCTGTGGATAATTTGAAACTAGCAAAGCGTTTGAATGGTTTAGCAGCAGAACTGGGGGTTAGCCCCCTAGTCTGTTTGCAAGTGAAGATCCTCCCCGATCCCACCAAGTCTGGTTGGCACATACCCCAACTCATGGAAGATTTGCCAGCTCTGAATCAATGCAAAAATTTACAAATTCAGGGTTTGATGACAATTCCACCCAGGGGATTAAATGATACTGAAATCATTGATGTGTTTAATCGTACTAAGGAACTGGCAGCAGAAATTCAGTCTCAAAAGTGGTCTCACATTCAGATGGAACAATTATCTATGGGTATGTCCGGCGATTATCATTTAGCTATTCAAGCAGGTGCAACTATGATACGCTTGGGAACTATATTATTTGGAGAGCGCCGACCATAAATATTGACACAAAGTTTACTTAACTGTACTTAGGGAGAAGAAACTATTGAGTTAATTAAAAAATTGTTAAGTACAAAATACCTGTTAGGCAGTTAACACCTGAGTATTAAAGGATATAGTATTGAGAGAAAGCGAGAGTAACTCAAATAAGGGGTGTTACCAACTTTGCATACAGAGTTACTTAAGATATAATTTTGACTCAATTATTGCGTGAGCTATAAAAACAGATATTTGTTAAGATATCCGTTGGTTGGCTAACCTCGTAATAGATGCTACAAACAACGATAGCATGATCTAGAATATCTACCTGCTATTGTGTAGCAGCTCCCTCTAGGAGCATCGCGTAGCGGCTCTGAGGGAATATTGCAATGATAATTTGAGTGAATTAACTGCATCGATTGTTGCCAATTGATTTAAGGGTGATTTGCACCAGGAGCGTAAGTGTATGAGTAATTTATTTTCCAAATTAAGAGATTTTGTTGGTTTAAATGAAGGCGTAGAGTACGAATACTACGAAGAAGAACCAGATGTAGAAACCTACCAAAACCTATATCAGGAGCAAAATCCCCAACCCCAACCCGCACCCCAAGAAACTGCAAGTCAGAATCGACGTTGGCGGGAACCTATGCCTACAATGAATACAACAGATGTAGCAGTGGGAACAAAGCAAATGAGTAATGTTATTGGGATGCCGGGTGCGCTTAATGGGATTTCAGAAGTGTTAGTACTAGAGCCAAGAACCTTTGAAGAAATGCCCCAGGCAATTCAAGCCTTGCGGGAACGGAAGTCAGTGGTGTTAAATCTAACCATCATGGACCCTGACCAGGCACAAAGGGCGGTGGATTTTGTCGCTGGTGGTACTTATGCCCTTGATGGTCATCAAGAGCGCATTGGTGAGAGTATTTTCTTATTCACTCCTAGCTGCGTACAAGTAAGTACCCACGGCTCCGTTCTCCATGAAGTTCCCCAGCCCCCAGTACATACTCCACGTTCCAACCCCAACACAGGTAATCCCAGTTGGGGAAATGAAGTCAACCGTATGGCACAATGAAACTAAGATTAGTCATTAGTTATTAGTCATCAGAGCAAATCTAATGGCTAATGACCAATGACCAATAATTCAATAACCAATGACAATCAAATTTGCCTTAATTGGTGGCGGGGTAATGGGAGAAGCACTATTATCCCGTCTCATTTCTCGGGGTATTTATCAATCTTCCCAAGTGATAGTCAGTGAGCCTCTGTCATCTCGCCAAAGCTATTTAGAGCAGCAATATCAAGTTACTGTGACGGCGGATAATCGTCAGGCATTCACCCAAGCAGAAGAAGTGGTATTATTAGCGGTAAAGCCACAGGTGTTTAGTGCGATCGCTCAAGAATTAGCAGAACTTTTAGAAATTAATGGTAGTAAAACAGGTATCCGTCAACACAATAGTAAACCAGTATTAGTTTCTATTTTGGCAGGGGTGGCTTTAAAGCAGTTGGAAGGAGCTTTTCCCCGTTTACCTATAATTAGGGCTATGCCTAATACTCCAGCCACCGTGGGAGGGGGAATGACGGCGATTTGTGCGGGTGCTTATACTAAGGCGAAGCACCAAGAACTAGCCAAGCAACTGTTTCAAGCAGTGGGAGAGGTGGTAGAGGTTTCAGAACCACTTATGGATGCAGTGACGGGACTTTCTGGGAGTGGGCCTGCCTATGTAGCTTTGATGGTAGAAGCCTTGGCTGATGGGGGTGTTGCTGCTGGTTTGCCAAGGACAATAGCGAATCAGTTAGCATTACAAACAGTTTTGGGTACGGCTCAATTATTAAATGAAAGCAAAATCCATCCGGCGGAACTCAAAGATAGGGTAACGAGTCCTGGGGGTACAACTATAGCCGGAATTACTCAGTTAGAAAAAGCGGCTTTTCGTTCGGCGTTGATTGAAGCGGTGATGGCGGCGACTAAGCGTTCTCAGGAATTGGGCAAGTAGTGAAAGGTTCGTAGGGGCGCAATGCTTGCGCCCTAGAGGATGTAGGAATAGGTAAGAAATATGGTGTTGGTGTCTCACGCAGAGGCGCAGAGGCGCAGAGGAAAGAGAAAGGAGAGATTGAGAAAACAAGTAATATTACTACCGACAAGGGAGTAATATAGCACTAAGTAATTAGGGCGAGGATATTGTTGAATGCAGCAAACCTATGAACAGTAAACTTATTACTTATTACTTGCGCGTAGCGCTATATATTACCCTTGGTTGAGAATGTATCAAGGGAGGTGAGAGGCGATGAGTCAGTCTTTAGCGATTACAGAAGCGATTACTACTATTAAGGAAGCTGAAACCCGATTTGGTTTGGTTCGGGTTGAGGATGAGCAATTTTTTACAGAGTGGTTTGAGGGATTGCCGTCAATTACAGATGCTGAGAAAGCCTCTCTGGATGTGCTGCGACGCAGATATATTTATCACCGTGGGGAAGGTGATTTGTTGGAGGGGACGGTAATGTTACTGGTAGTGTCTCCTTTGCTGGCACTCGCTGGGTTTTATGACCCTCCTTTTAAGATTAAGGCGGAATCTTCTGTAGAATTGGTGCTGGATGATGGGGAAGAAATACTGCGTGGGCGGATTGATGTTTTGGTACTACAAAATCAGTTGTGGGTGGTAGTGTTAGAGTCGAAGAAAACTACACTTTCTGTTTGGTCTGCTGTACCCCAAGCATTGGCTTATTTAATGGCAAGTCCTGATGGCAATAAACCTGTGTTTGGGATGGTGACTAATGGGGATGATGTTTTGTTTATCAAGTTGACCCAAGCAGGTACACCACAATACAATCTGTCAAGGGTCTTTGCTTTGTTTACTTCTAAAAGAGAACTGTATGAAATTTTGCAAGTTCTCAAGGTTATTGGTCGAGTTACTTTATCTTAGTCTTACTCCCTTTCCGCTAAGTAGGTAGGCGTAATTAGATGTAAGACTGAACCTCACTGGTGGGGTGCTAAGAGGGGTGCCGTCAGGCGGAATGAGGTTTTATAGCTATAGCCAGGGGTGATTTCAGTTGCGTAGAATTCTTACTTGTGTAGTATTACACTAACCGGAACCGACACTGTATAGTAAATGCAGCATATTCAAACGGAATTGCAACCCACTAATCTGTTAAGTCTTGCCATGTTGTCAAGTGAGCTTGTGCAAATTCTTGTGCCTGCATTTATCGGTGCGGCTTCTGCATACTTAATCAATCAATTGCCACCACTGAGAGCTTTTCGTGGTAGCAAGTTCCTGCTGATTGCTTTAGTGATTGAACTTAGTCTGTTGGGAGGAATTTGGGTATGGTTGTCTGGAGAAGCTGCCAAAACTTCAAGTGTTAAAGGACTAGTAGAGGATATTGGTTTTGGTGTATTGGGAGCTTTTATACTTAATCTTCTACAAACTATCCTGAGTATTTGGCGGAGTGGAAATTCTCTACAACCAACACCTCCTCAGTTAAGTAGCAATCCGAAGACTGTTGTCAAAAAAACCCGTATGATAGGGAAGAAACAGAAAGCAAGAGTTACTAAAAGTGATGCTTGGGTAGAAGACACTGTCATGAGAGGTGAAGACCAAGAATTTACTGTCACAGATGACTCCAATCCTCCTCCTTCATCGCCGCCAAACAATAATCCGAATCCATGAACATTGCCAATCGTACCCCGGAACTAGAGCTTTTCAACAATATAGTGCAGGGAAAATTCCCTCAGCGAATATTACTAATAGAGGCGAAATCAGGTTTCGGCAAGACTTGGCTACTAAGACGGTTTACAGATACTCTGCCTACAAATACATTATGTGTGCCAATGGATCTTAAATCGGCACAGCGAGGAATTCCCTACATTTTCTCCTCGGTACGTAAACGTTTAGGACAGGAACGTTTTCCCAGATTGAATGCTGCTGTTCGGCAATATCTCGGTGGGGGAATAGATATCTCTGACACCACAATGATTGGTAAGGATCAGCAATTTAGTGTGGTTCTGTCTAATGTGGATGAAAGTACACGCAATTTTCGCTTGACTGCACTACGGGAGGCATTTTTTGAGGACTTGCGGGCAATTAATCAAAGAATAGTATTTTTGTTTGATTCTTACGAGAAAGCTCCAAGGGAATTGGAAGAGTGGTTAGGGGGTGAATTTTTAACAGAGGTTGTTGATACACCTCAATTAATTGTAGTTATTGCTGGGCAGCAGATTCCTCAACCAACAATTGAGTGGATGGATTTGTCTCATTGTTGTTCTTTGGGAGCCATCCTGGAGTTAGAGGCATGGTATGACTATAGCCAACAAGCTGGGTTGCCCCTGAATCAAGATGAAGTGAAAACTACTATGCGGATTTTGAAAGGGCAACCTGCGAAAATTGTGGAAACTTTAGAGGTGCTAGCGAAGGAAGGGCAGTGAGTAAAAGATTATTAGAGAAGCTAGCGGAGGCAAAAACAGACGAGGAACGCTCTTGGATGGTGACGGAGAGTTTACTCTCAACACTTTCACCGGAATTATCCAAAGTAGCAAGGGCTGGGGCAATTCCTCACTGGTTTAATGCGGATATTTTGGCTGCCCTGTGCCCAGAACTACAAGCACAGTCATCTCAACTATATACAGAGTTGCAAGGTTTACCTTTTGTGGAATTGTTTCCTGGAGGAGGGCATAATATCCACGATTTGACGCGAGGGATAATGTTGAATCGGCTGTGGCAGGATAATCAGGATGAGTTTATTACTTTATCACAAAGAGGGGCGGAGTATTTTTTCCGCATTAGTGCAGCCCAAGCAGAGATAACTGAGCAACCAGAAATTCAAATTGAATGGTTATATCACTTGATTGTAGTAGATCGCGAGTGGAAAGGTAGTGAACTTTGGGACTTAGCACAAAACTGGGTAAATAATTTTCGTGTTGCTGAACTGGAATCTTTGATTTCAACCTTATTTGAACAGATTACAGCAAACCGAGTGGCAACTCCTGCTCAAGCAGAAGTTTACTATTGGGCTGGTAGAGCGAAATTTCGATTTTATAAACAACAAGAAGCTCTGGAGAAGTATGAAGGGGCATTGGCATTGTACCGTGAAATTGGCGATCGCTTGGGTGAAGCAAATACCTTAAGGGCCATTGGGGATGTGTTGCAGTTCCTCAAACGTAGTACAGAAGCTCTGGAGAACTATGAAGGGGCATTGGCATTGTACCGTGAAATTGGCGATCGCTTGGGTGAAGCAAATACCTTAATAGCCATTGGGGATGTGTTGCAGTTCCTCAAACGTAGTACAGAAGCTCTGGAGAACTATGAAGGGGCATTGGCATTGTACCGTGAAATTGGCGCTCGCTTGGGTGAAGCAAATGCCTTACAAGCCATTGGCATCTTGCAAGAAGATTTAAATCTGGGCTTGAAGTATTGTCAAGCAGCCTTAGAACTCTATACCCAAATTGGTGACAAGTATAGCCAGAGCCGCAATTTAATCTACTTCATGTCTGAAATTCTCTTAAAACTAGGACGCGAACAGGAGGCAGTAGATTCCCTTAATCGTGGGATTGAACTAGCTAGAGATATTCCCTATGAGGTGTTTGTTGAAGATGCTTTAGCCAAAATTAGAGATATTCAAGTCCAACAAACCTGATATGAGGAGAGGCTTGGCTGAATTCAGGTATGAATTTATCTCACGCTCCAGGCGCTCCAGGTGCAGAGAGTTAGAGTTTTAAGCTAAACACTAAAACTGGCGTAGGTTGGGTTAAGGAACGCAACCCAACAACCAAAAACTTCGGTATTGTTGGGTTTCACTCCGTTCAACCCAACCTACCATTCTGCCTCAAAGCGATATAAATTGTACCTCACTCAGATGAAAAAGGTTTTAAGACATCGAACAGCCCCCGGTGTATAGATTGCAAAAACTGATTAAACCTCTTCCAACCAACTTTGTAAATCAGCCAAGCTAGTAAAATCTAAAAGTGCTTCGCTTAAATCTTCAAGAACAGGTAAAGGCAAACTAGAAATTGAGAAGCGCATTTCCTCAGAAAGTTGCCCAAATCGCTTGGTTAGCAATCGGAGAACAATATTAACTATTGCTTCTTGCCTACCTTCTTGTATACCTTCTTGCCTACCTTCTTGTATACCTTCTTGTCTACCTTCTTGCCTACCTTCTTCCTTTATTTCCCGGTAAACTCTCGTCTCCTTGAGGGTAATTCCTAGCATATTTTCTACCTCTACTCGGCTTAATTGTTCAAACCTATAGATCATTATTGTTGTGATCATTTCTATTATGGCGCGACTCGATGAAGATGGTTGCTCTCGTTGACTTCTCCCTAACAAATACTTTGCTTCTTCAGGTGCTTGCTCTTCATCTATGGTAGTCAGTACCATTAGTGCTAAACCCACGGATAATTGACGAATATTACCCAATTCATCCAAATATATCCGATGTACTTGGTTCCCATTAACTAGGCTTCGATGGGGATAAATATCCTTTTGTTCCACACTACGGGAAGGATAAATTATTACTGTTTGCCAATCCCTAAATCTGTCACGGTTGCGGTAAAAGTAAAGTAGAGATTCCGCAAACAATCTGTCATAAAGCTGTTCATCTTTCTGGAATTGAACCTCACAAAAATACACAACCCCCGGATTTTCACTTTCTGGTGGTAGGAATACTCCATCAATTTCAAATCTTGGCTCTTTAACAGCTACCGAATCAAATCTGTATTCATGACCATTCTTTGGAGGGTTTGTCAATAGCTCAAATAATAAATCTGGGGATTGTTGAAATAATTTGTAAAATATCGAGTCTCGCCGCATGGAGAATTGTGATTAAAGGTTGGAATGATGCAAATATTTAATCATAAACCTGAGACTAAAATTCACAAACAGTAAATTTGCAAATATTTTTTAGCAAGAAAATATCGTTATCTTTAATTAAATCACCTACACAGATAATAGGTAAACGCTCTTGGTAGGCTTTGATTGCAAGAATATAGTTGTTATCACTTAACTGGGTTTTGATTTTTTGTAATTTATCAACCACCACACCATATATTGTAATTTCACCGTTCAATGTCTCTGTATTGGGAGTTTGAATTTGTATTACCATCCCTTGAATAGTAACATTGTTAGCATTAGTGATGAGTTCACCAATTATTTCCAGTTGTGACCTATTTTCAACCTTCTCCAAAATTTCCATAATTTCTGACATCCGACGGGGATAATCCTCAAATTCGGGATCTAGGGGTAAATAAATTTTCAATTTATCAGATGCAAATGTATCCCTAACCCATGTTGATACTTGGTTTGGCACACTTGCTTTTTTATGCCATCCTTTTTGGTGCAGGTAAGCTGCTATCCTTTTGGGTTGCAAATTTTTGAGGACTTCGATATCAGAAATAATTGCTTTCATAAAGTACCTCTAGTTTCAATTTGCTGCATAATATTTTGAACAGCCAAAACTGTAAATATCTGTTGCCGGGGCAAATAGACAGTTACACTATCAGTATTGGTAGTCTCTGGTTGTCCCTTTAATGATAGCCAATATCCGCAGCGACGCATACAAAGTTCATTTTCTGACTGGTTTAACCATTCAGATTGATTATCAGGGATACGAACAACAATTAGTATTTTTGGTACAAGGGTTTTTTCTTTCCTCAACTCATTATAATTTTTCAGTTTAAGTGGGTATCTAATCGAATCTTCACTTATCACATCTATTGATGTTGATTTGACTTGTACTTCCAACCTGGGAGGAAAAAGAGTATCTTCCCGTTCTATACCTGAAATAATAATATCAATACCACCAATATCTAATGGTCTAGATGCTATTTGACAGGAGTATCCGGCTGCTGAGACAACAGCATATATGTAGGCATAGCTAAATTCCTCTTTCTGTATGTTAATATCCATTGATACCATGTCTGGTTAAATAGTTATCATCAAAACTAATGTATTAGACTCGCAGCGGAAACTACCGCGTGGTAACTAATTTATTAAGGAGGATACCAATGGCGAATCAAGGGTATCACCCTCTTTGGCGGCAGGGGAGCAGGGAGCACCTTTCAAGGGTAGGGGGAGAAAAAAACAAGTCCAAATTATTCCAATTCAAATAATGTTTGCGACACATACATTCTTCGTAAGGGCACGGCACCAGAGTGATAATTTTATACCCCAAAAGATTGTGGATGCCGTGCCCCTACCCATCTACCCATCTATTAATCTGTCCCATTCTTTTTTGAAAATGGTATTATTCCAATAATCCCCAGCTTTGAGCCTATTGAGGGGTCAACCGCTGAGCGTCAGTCACGCATTCAAAAGTCACGCATTTTACTGCTCATAGGTTTCAGGCTCCGCACCGAGCCATATTACCGGATGGTGCGTTACGCTACCCTGCGGGGATGCTAAAAGCAAACACGGTAACACACCCTACGTGCTACGTGTGTTTCAAACATCAAATAGTAATCCTATATCAGCTAAAACGTTCACCAATTTCTCAATATGTTTCTTTTGATGAGTCGCCATCATGGATATTCTCACACGACTAGTAGGAACCGTAGGCGGACGAATGGCTGGAGCAAAAATCCCCGCAGATATTAATTGTTTTCCTACCCGCACAGCCTCCCCCGCATTTGCTAGCTGAAAACAAAGAATAGGAGACTCTGAAGGTAATAACTTCAAATGTGGTAACTGTTGTGCAAATAACTGCCGTAAATAAGCCACATTTGACCACAAGCGATCGCGGCGTTGGGGTTCTTGTTGTACAATCTGAATGGCCGCTAATGCCGCCGCAGTATCCCCCGGTGACAGGGCTGTGGTATAAATCCAGCTAGGGGCACGATTGCGTAAAAAGTCTACCAGGGTTCTACTTCCCGCCACATATCCCCCCAAGCTACCCAAGGCTTTACTCAAGGTTCCCATCTGAATTAGTGGGTAGTGGGTATAGCCAAAATGCTCTACACAACCAAAACCATTTATTCCTAGTACTGCAGTACTATGAGCTTCATCAACCAGCACCATACAGCTAAATTCTTCCCCTACTCTTAATAGCGCGGGCAATGGACACAAATCCCCATCCATACTGAACACTGCATCGGTAATAATTAAACAGCGTCGGTAATTCTGCCTTACTTGTTGCAATTCTTTCTTAATTGTTTCCACATCGCCGTGGGGATACTCAATAACTGTGGCACCGCTGAGAATTGCTCCATTCTTCAAACTAGAATGGTTGTACTGGTCAGATAAAATTAAATCTCGCTTACCGACTAAGGCAGTAATTGCACCCAGATTTGCCAAATAACCGGAGCTAAATATTACCGCATCTTCCGTTTGTTTGAGAGATGCGATCGCTTGTTCTAATTCCCTGTGTAATTCCCGATGTCCACTGAGTAATCTAGAACCAGTGCTACCAGTGCCAAATTCCCGAATAGCCCTGGTTGCTGCCTCAATTAACCGCTCATCTCCTGCTAACCCCAAATAGTCATTGCTAGCAAAATTAATCACCTCCTGCCCATCTAAAATTACCACCGCACCGGGGCAACTCTGGATAGTTTTCACGGAACGGTACCAGTCAGCACGGTGAATGGTTTCTAGGGATTGTTCTAGCCAAGCATAGGGATTAGACATGATCAAGTCAAAAGTTAAAAGTCAAAAGTCAAAAGTAAAGAATAATTCTAGTGGTTCGCTGTCAACTAACAACTAACAACTATCAACTAACAACTAACAACTATCAACTGATTTACTGACTGACTTCTGTACTGCTAAGATGAGCGATCGCTTGTTTAATCCAATCTTCTACAAAGGCATCCTTGGGTAATCCAATTTCTTCACTTACATAGTGTAGGGCATGACTGACTTCATGGGCAGTATATCCCAAAGCTAACAGGGTCATTTGCACTTCTTCCAGAATACCAGGGGCGGGACCATCGGTAGCCACGAAAAATCCGGCATTCTTGCGCCATTCAATTAACTTACTCTTTAACTCCAAACAGATACGCTCGGCGGTTTTCTTACCCACACCGGGGGCTTGAATTAATAATTGTACATTAGTGGTGACAATTGACTGAACCAACTCCGGTAATTCCAGGGTATCTAATAATGCGATCGCTAAAGCTGCCCCAATACCGCTTACACTAATTAAATAACGAAATAAGTCCCTATCTGCTGGAGAACTAAAACCATAAAGCAATGGCACCTCATCCCGAATTTGGTAATGGGTGAAAACTTGAATTTCACCCCCAGAACTGGGTAACTGCTGTGCCATTCTGGCTGGGATTTGCAAATCATACCCCATGCCATTAACTTCTAACGTCAAAATATGGCGATTACCACTATGGCTTTGAATGCCAGCAACTATACCTTTGAGATAACTAATCATTCCATAAGTCCAAAATACTTTAAACCTTCGAGAATACCACCTGCACAAACATCTTTTGCCAGATAGCGATGCTCCCTTGGATTGTCATGGTGCCATTCCAATAACTCTGGACGGGCATTGCCGACAATTATTCCCCTTTCTTCTCCTGCGGCAAATAAAGCAATATCATTACCAGAATCGCCACAAGCAACTGTGCGCTCGGCTACAAAATTCCATTTTTGGCGGAGAAACTGCATTGCCTGACCTTTATCGCTGGAAATAGGTACAATGTCAAGGTCTATACCGCTACTATAAATTAACTTGATGTCTAACCCCGCTGTTTTCAATTTGGATTCAAGTTGCGGTAGAACCTTTGCTGAATAGGCTTCTTCCAGGAAAAAACTCACCTTAAAAGCACCTTGTTCTGAATCGGGTTGGGGAACCAACTCAGGGAAATCAGCAGTTGTAGATAATACCACTTCTTTGTTCCATCCCGCAGAAAGTTTTTCTGACCAATGGGAATCAGGCACTTGACTACCATTGAGATATATTTCTGTTCCCACAGCAACTACCAACGCATCCGGATCTAAAAGATTTTTTTCCTCTTTGAGTTCTTGGTACAGAAATAGCGATCGCCCGGTAGCATATACTATTTTAGTGCCATACTCTTGGCGGTGTTGACTTAGCTTTTGGCTCAGTTCTACCAAAGCTTCATCATTACCCACAAAGGTATTGTCTAAATCTGTAACAAACATAAATGGTTGCATAATCTTAAATTTATCCAAGTCAATAAACTTTAAGAAAAATTAATATTACCATTATTGGGGCAATTATCACCGTTCTCAATTAGCCCAATTTCCCGCCTAGGATTAAAATCCCTTTTCTTAAAGACAAAGTCTGATAAATCAGACTGGGTAATTATATAAAATAAGCTTGAAATACTTGCTGGGATTAATTTACAAGCATTATTTTCTGTGTTTTAGGCAAGATTGATGAAATTTAGACTATAAGCACCTGTAACCCTTGATTTTAAAGCAAAGTTATCGACTGTAATTAAACATTTAGCACGTTATCTACGAAAGAACCGAATTGATATAGACTACAGGCGAATGCGGGAATACCCAAGCCTGCAAAGGACTCTGCTATTTTGCTAATGGGTGCGCCATCATTATTCATTGAGAAAACAAGAAATTATCAACAATATCTTGGTGCGATCGCTAAATATTTCTTAACAAAAATTACGAAACACAAAATTCAGTATTTTGTCGTTCTTGCTCTGGTCTAAAACCTAAAATAATATCTTCTTTGGGAATTCCTTTTGCAACTAAATCTACTGCAATACCTGATTCCGTACCATCATGTTGAATAAATAGCTTATTTTCAATAATATCAACGTGCAGTAAAGTCCCATAGATTCTATAACCATTTTGCCAACCAGTTTCGACTAACAAATAATGATTATTCTCTCGATCGAATACAAGTTGAATCTTAACCTCTTCGTCATTACCGAGGAAATCAGCATATTCGGAGAGAGTTTTTTCAACAGCTTCACGATACTTTACATTTGGGAAATCCATCGAACAATCTTCTCCTCCATCGGATCGAAGGTTACTAAACTAATGATGCCATCTTCAATCATTGTTTGTCCTGCTTCTTCTGCAAAAACTGTTCTATGAATATCCTCTGTAACCGCAAGATATAATTGATGTTCTGGGTAATAGCGTTTTAACAATCGAGCATACAAAACAAATTGACCTATAGCCTCCTCTAAATCTTTCATATCGGATGGACTTGTAAAGCTTTTGACTTCAACGGCTATTTTCTCAAATCCCCGTTCTGCTGCTAATAGCCGTTCTGCACCTAAGTCTACAAAAAGATTTCTCCCACGAGCTAGACGAATTCGCAAAGGATCGTGGGTAATTTTCCAGCCATCTTTTATCAATGCATTTTTGACTGTATTGTGATACTTATCTCTTGCTGGCATCCTTTGGCTGTGTTTAAAGCACTTAACTATATAATTATGCAGCATCAAGGTGTAGCAGAAGGTATCACTTTTGAATCATACCGCGATCAACTGCTACCACCTATAAATTTTAAGCAGCTTGATTAACAGTTGGTTTGGGAAGTTCTTCACCTGTTGCTTCATAAGCCATAATTAAAGACTCTAACGCTTCAATTCCATTATTTACAGCTTCGGAATAACTATCACCATGAGTTCTCCAAAGCTGTCCAGGAAAATCAGGAAAACCCACTAAAAAGCAATTATCTTCTTCAGACCATTGAATCAGCATTTGATACTTAAATTTGCTCATCTTCTTGGTTCTCCTGCTGTCTTTCTTCCACTTCTTTTATAGCTTGTTTAACCTATTTTTCTTGGTATGGTTTAGCATCTGAACCATCTTGACCAGAAATCGTTAATTTCCCACTATATAAAGGATGAATCCAGTTGCTATGACTACCTTTACCTGGGAGTTCTATAAAATCTAATTCACGTAGTATCTTCTTTAACTCCCTGATTTTCTTAGGCATATTTCAGGAATTGATTATGATTCATAGGGTATTAACATAAGCAATATTAAACTGATAATCGACTACCATACCTCACTTTCCCATTCTCCCAAATCCCGACGAGAAATAGCCGCAGCCATCAAATCGGGGAATTTATCGGGACTACAGGCAAATGCCGGAATCTCAAAACCAGCTAAGGCTTCGGCTATTCTGTGGTCATACATAGATACCCAGAAATTATCAAACATATTTTGCTGTGATTGCAAATCCAAAACAACCGGATTTATCGTAGCGATCGCCTGCATGATGGATTAGAATCTATAAATATAGAGCTACAGTTTGAAATGCTAAAAACAATTGAAGGAATTTATAAAAACGGCAAAATCGAACTCTCTGAAACTCCACCAGGTATCACTGAAAGTAAAGTCTTTGTCACTTTCTTAGAAACAAAACCTACCAATTGGTCAGAAATAATTATGCAGCATCAAGGTGTAGCAGAAGGTATCACTTTTGAGTCATACCGCGATGAACTGCTACCACCTATAGAAATAGATTTTTAATAATGGGATATTTACTCGATACCTGCGTAATTAGTGATTTTGTCAAAGGGGAAGAACTGACTCTCAAACGGTTTAAATCTAGTACTCCCAGTGATATTTTTATTTCATCTTTGACAGTGATGGAAGTAAAGTATGGGTTAGCAATCAATCCCCAACGCGCTATCAAAATTCAACCATTGATTGAAGCATTATTACATACAATTACAATTTTACCCTTTGGAACATCAGAAGCTGAAAAAGCTGCCCAAATTAGAAGCATTCTCAAAGCAGCAGGTAATCCTATCGGTGCTTATGATGTACTAATTGCAGCAACAGCACTAGCTCACAATCACATTCTTGTCACATCAAATATTCGAGAATTTCAAAGAATATCCAGTCTGCAAATCGAAAATTGGCGTTCTACTTAACTCCCCATTGTAGTGTAGGTTGGATGCAGTGTATACGAAGTGTTCCCGCAGGTTAGCGAAACCCAACAAATTATATAGAGAAAACAAGAAATTATCAAAAATATCTTGGTGCAATTACTATCACTTACTAGTAATGCGTTCACATCCTAATGATCTTGACTCACCAATCCAAATCCCGATCACAATCTTCAATAGAAGTATCTAATCCTTCTTTAACTAATTCGGCGGAATTCCCCATCCGTCTATACGGTGGGGATGGATAGCCGGGACAAACTAGGGGTTCGATGCCCCTAGTTTGTCCAATCTCCCAGGGGAAACGATGCTAAACTGATTGTATTACAATCTATCG